>JALOPY010000002.1 GCA_025453735.1 bacterium
TGAACAGTATCCCTCAATTTGTGCCGGATCAGTTTTTTAATTTTATCGTCAATGAAAAAATCCCCATCGTCGCCCATCCGGAGCGCAATCTTGGTTTTCAAAAACGACCGCAGCTTGTTTACGAATATGTCCAGCGTGGCGCATTGATGCAGGTCAACGAAGGCAGCCTCCGGGGACGATACGGCGAAATGGCTGAACTGCTGGCGTTTAAAATGCTCGAACATAATCTTGCGCATTTTATCGCGTCCGATGGACATAAGCCGAACAGCCGGACAGTGACCCTGGCAGAGACGTATGAAATAATAACTGAAAAATTTGGCAAAGCGCTGGTGAATCAGTTGTTTTATGCGAATCCCGTCAAAGCGATAAAGGGAGAACTGATTGAAACGAACAACCCGGTACCGATTGAAGGGAATTTAAAGCCTAGTTTTTGGCAGCGGTTGAAACACCTCCGGTAAAATTTGAATTGATTAATTGATTTCAAAATATTACCTAGCTTCAAAAATTACTTACAAACCTGTAATTCTGGTAACAAGCCTATCCATCTTTTTTTTTCTCTGTTTATATAATTATTTTTATTACTAGAAGTTATGTTGGGTCAAATAAATTATATAAGCTGGCACAAATATTGTCTGAGATTAAATACAAATCAACATCGACAATGAAAGGCCAAAGCCATCATCACCGCACTGCACCAGGAGGCAACACCCATGATAAAATTCATCGTCAAAACCGTGATCGTTTTATTGGCATTGCAATCCGCCATGAATTATCTTCGCAAAGAAGAGATCATCGAGGGATCGATTGAGATCAACTATCCGGTAGTTCAGCAAAAATTAGTCGGAACTATTCCAGCTAAAAAAATCGCTGCCGGCATTCTGCATTTCACGGCACAAACGATTCAAGGCGCGATCACCACGGAATTGCGAGCCGAGGAGCGTAGTTCTGTTAATCCAGTTTACCACGAAGAAGTCCCGGCTTATAAAATTGTATATCATGTCGTAAATGAAGGAGAATCGCTCAATATCCTTTCTCAAAAATACAACATTCATTGGCGGGTGATCCAGAAGGTGAACCGGATGGATGATGCGCAGCCGCTGTACATCGGACAGGTGTTGAAAATCCCGACACGAAATAAAAATCTCGATCATTACTCAATTTAGTAGAATGTCGCGCTGCCAAAGCCAATGCTGGAAATTTTAATCTTCCATGTTAAGATTAAAGGAGTGCTGGAGTAATGGAGTCTTGGAGCAATGAAAACTCCAGGACTCCAGTACTCCATCACTCCAATACTTCTAATTCTCCCTAAGGAGCCCGGGAAAAGCTCCGCACACTTACTATCTTGCTAACTTCAAAAGTGGGCAAAAAGCCGTTTCAAAAAAGTCAAACCGCCCTAATTTTTAGCTTGCATTTCATAGTTTAAAACTGTATATTTATGATAATTTTATTGATTATTTGGAGGAGTGAATGGGCAAGATCATTACGATCGCCAACCAGAAAGGTGGGGTTGGCAAAACCACGACTGCCGTAAATTTATCAGCTTGCCTTGCCGTTGCGGAATATCCTGTATTGCTAATCGATCTTGATCCCCAGGCAAACTCGACGAGTGGGCTGGGGATCGATGCAAAAAAAGTAAAAAAAAGCATTTATCATGTGCTTATAAAAGGGGCGGATATCGAGGATGTCATTATCAAGACCGATCTGCAATATCTGGATTTACTGCCATCGCAATCCGATCTTGTTGGCGCTGAAATCGAACTGGTTTCGGCATTGTCCCGGGAAAAAATTTTAGATAGTATTTTGCCCAAAATTAAGAATCGTTATAAATATATTTTTATAGATTGTCCACCATCTTTGGGTTTGTTGACGCTCAATGCGATGACAGCGTCTGACTCGGTGCTGATTCCAATCCAATGTGAATATTATGCGCTGGAAGGACTGAGCCAGTTGCTCAACACCATTCGGCTGGTGCAAAAACACCTGAATACCCGCCTGGAAATTGAAGGTGTTGTATTAACGATGTATGACGGTCGTTTGAACTTGTCCAGACAGGTAGCGGAAGATGTGCGTCGATTTTTTGATAAGAAAGTTTACCAGTCAGTCATCAATCGCAATGTGAGAATCAGCGAAGCGCCGAGTTTTGGTAAGCCAATTATTCTATATGATGCGGTTTCAACAGGGTCTGAAAATTATATGAGTTTAGCAGAGGAATTCATTAAGAATGTCCAGTAAACGGTTGGGAAGAGGTCTGGCAGCACTGATTCCGGATATTGCCGAGGAAGAATCTGAGGAACGGAAAAGTTCCATTCAACATATTGATGTCTATAAAATCAAACCCAATCCATTTCAACCGCGGGAAAATTTTGATGAGAGCGGGCTGGAGGATTTAAAAAATTCCATCGCTGAAAAAGGAATTATTCAGCCGATTACGGTGCGCAGAGTTGACGATGGATTTGAGTTGATTGCCGGGGAACGCCGGCTGCGTTCGGTTTTGGCGCTTAATATTGGGCACATTCCTGCGTATGTATTGAATGTTGACAGTGATGAAGAGATGCTGGAGCTCTCCCTGATTGAAAATATTCAGCGGGAAGACCTCAATCCGATTGATATTGCCAGGGCTTATAATAAACTTTTAGTGGATTGCAACTTGACTCAGGAAACAGTAGCAAAGCGAGTTGGCAAGGAGCGTTCTACGGTTGCCAATTTTTTGCGCCTGTTGAAATTGCCAGGACAAATTCAAGATAGCCTGAAATTCGGCGAAATGAATATGGGGCATGCCCGGGCATTGATTACCATTGAAGATCAGCAGTTGCAAACAAGTATCTGGAAAAAAATAGTTAAAGATAAAATTTCGGTTCGTGATGTTGAGCGATTGGCAAAACAGGGCAAGAAAAATAATGGTGCGACCAAAAAGGAAGTGGAAAAGCCGTACTACCTGCTTGAAGCTGAGGAAAAACTCAGGAATTTTTGTGGTACCAATGTGAGAATAAAATCAGGCAAAAAGGGCGGCGTCATTGAGATTGAATTCTATTCTGATGATGAGCTTGAGCGACTGTTGGAAATAATGAGTTGATATTTTAATGAATTTTGCACATGAATTTTTCTGTAAATTGAGAAACTAAGCAGTATTGTTTACAAAAACTGGCAAGCGATAACAATGAAAAAAAGAATCAACCGAAAACAACACATTTCAATTTTGCTTATCCCGGATGATTATTCGAATCCGTTTTCGTTTAAAATAAGCATGACGATGGTGAAAGTATTGGCAGTCGTCGCGTCGGTGCTGGTTATTCATATTTTTGCCGGAGCAGTTGTTTATTACAAATATGCTGTCACGAATCGGTATCGTCATAAATTGGAACGAGAGAATATCAATCTCAAAGAAGATCACCGGAAAATAACCTTGCTATATGACAAGGTTGAAGAAATAGTCCAGTACAATTCAAGGCTGCGCACTGCGCTTGAAGTCGATCAGGGATTTGGAAGAAGCGATCGAAAAATTTCCCAGGTGATGAATACCTTCCGCAGAAATATTGACCTGGTGCCGGAGCAAGAGGCTACTGAAGAAGTTGTAAAGAATCCCTCGATAAACAAAGGGAAACTCGAATTTATTTTTCTTACGCGATCGAAAAGCAATTATCATGAATTTGCTAATAATATCCCAACCTATTTGCCAGTAGAAGGTTTTTTGACAACTGATTTTCGCAAAGGCGATTGGTTTCTTCCAAATCATTTGGGGATTGATATCGCTTCGAGCAGAAGCTCTACCATCCATGCTGCGGCTGATGGGGTGGTAATTTTTGCAAACTGGACAGAGGATCTGGGCAATTTAATTATCCTCTATCATTTTAATGGCTTTTTGACGTTTTATGGACACAATCAAATTCTATTAAAAAAAGAAAATAGCTTGGTAAAAAAAGGAGAATCCATTGCACTATTAGGAAGTTCAGGACGAAGCACCGCGCCTCATCTCCATTTTGAAGTATGGAAGGAGGGCGTTCCTGTTGACCCCAAAGAATATTTAGTAACACTGCAGAATAATTAGGACTGTGAATTAATTAACGTGCTCATTTGATAAAGCAATCTTGCCTTGCTATGATTAAAAATCATTCATAAATGGGGATGTTATTTAATTTACGTCCCTTAGTGAACAAAGAATTGCATATTATAAGGAGATTCAATGTTGGGAAAGAAGGAAGAACAGGCACTTGGCAGATCAGGTGAATTGAATACGATTATCGGCAAAGGGTCTTCGTTAGAAGGAACCTTGAAAGTCGAAAATAGTATTCGAGTTGATGGCAAAATTAAAGGCCACATAACAACGACAGATTCGTTAGTGATTGGCAAGGAAGGTGATATTGAAGGTGAAATTATTGCCAAAAATGCTGTCATCGGTGGACGGGTCCGAGGCAAAATCAACGCGACAGGAAAGATTGTTCTTGAATCAAAAGCTTTCTTTCATGGTGAGATGAAGACATCCAGGCTGGTCATTGATGATGGAGCCGTATTTGATGGACGTTGTTCAATGCAAAAGGACGGCAAGCTACCTTTCGAGCCTAAGATTGATGAACCAACACTAAAGTCAGATTTAAAAAGCGTGCAAGGCAAACCCGAGTCAAAGTGATCAAATAGCCTGCTAAAGAATTGTGTTTTAAAACCCTCGAGTAGAAAATCAAATTTTACAAAATATATATTTCTGCTAGAAATATGATGAATAACTATGAGAGGGTTTTTCCTTTCTTTTTAACTGCGATTTTTCATTCTATTCAGACTTATCACAAAATATTGTTTTTTATATTTTCCGCTATTTATTCTCTTCAGCAGTATTTAATAAATAGATAGTTAATACTAAGTTGTTAAAATTTTCATTGAATAGTAATTGTATGAATTTAAAGCACTTTGCAATTTATATAACTTTTTGTTAATTATTTTAATATATTACAATTAAGTTCAATTTCGATGTTTCTTTAGTTTTTACAAAAATTTAAAAAAACTTTTGTTGACTAAGTCAAAAAAATGTTCTATAATTAGAAGTCAAAGAACTCTCATTTTAAGTTTATGAAAACAGGGAAAGTGTAATATAGATGAGAACATTATGAAAAGAAAAAACTTTTTGTTCCAGTGTTCGAAAATGCTAATATTATTTCTGCTGCTATTCTCATTCGGGAACATTTTTCTAAGCTTTCCTTCGAGTGCAGAGATAACAAAGGATAAAGATGTCACTCAGGTCAATTTCGAAAGTCGATTACGATTTTATCTCGATCTGAAAACGAAACGATTTTTGAAAAAGATGGCTTTAAAGGAAAAACTATTACTGGAGATGGTTGAGGATGTTACTAGTGAGCTGAAAGCACGAGGCAAGCCAGCGTTACTGAAAGGCGATACCGGATTCGATCTTGTCGATGAAAAGGTTAATAATATTCTAAGTCAATATAATGACGAAATTAAATCAATCGAGAAAATTATTAGCGAATTAGAGACGTTGGAGCAAACAATCCAAAAAATCGATGATCTTAAATTGTTGGATGAAATAGATGAAATCAAATATCGCTTATTGAGCGTGCTTGATGATCGAAAATTAACCACCAGCCAGTTGACAAAACAGCAAATCGCTGATATGATTCAGGAGTACTCCGATGAAATCAACCGGATTTTAAAAATTTATGAGCAGATCGATCTGTTTCAGAAACAGGCAAATGTCATGGGGGATATCGAGATCGTTAAGCAGTTGGATCGCGAAAAGCAGCGCGTGATCAGAATTCTTGAAGAAAGCCGTATCGCTGGTTCGTCTTCTGACAAACTGGTACAAGACTATATGGAAGAGGCAGCCTCTGTTGCAGAAATTTTGAAAAAAATGGACAACATGGTTGAAAACACATCAACCGACAGTTTAGTGAAATTGAATATTGATGATGTACGAGAAAAAATTTTTAATACCATAGATGCAAGGATTCTTGACCTTTTCGGATTAGCGCAAAACGACAATTTTAATGAGGTAACGATTTCAGAATATTTTAAACAGTGGAAAGCAGAACGCATAACTGAATACCAGGTGAAATTTACAAAATATATCGTCATTCGAGATAATCTAATTAAGACCGCAAGCTCAGAAGAGTTGCGTGGGATGTGGGAACGTGAAATCAGCAGCGCGCTGCTCAATTATTCCGATGAAAATTATGAACTCGCTGAGATGCAATTCGAGCAAATCTACAATGGTTATAAGGACTATTACACCAACCTGGATGGTTTATTATTTTTCAGGAGTGAATCAAATTTTGCTAACCAGTATTATGATGCTGCTCGCGACGGTTACCTTCGTATTATCCAGGAGTACCCGAATTCTCAATATATTGGCAGAGCGTACTTGCGATTAATGGGAATCAGTTATACTTATGGATTGCACAATGAGTTTTTCAAATATTATAAGAAAGTAAATGACGATTACACGATTGATCGAGAAGACCTGAATAAATCACATTACCTTGCTGGCTACCTCTCCATTACTCAGCGAAATTATCAGGATGCGATTGGCGCCCTTGAGAATATTAAAAATAATTCAAAATACTACCTTGCGGCGCAATATTTGCTGGGGATAGTCTTCACAAATTTAGAAAAGTATAGCCAGGCAAAAAGCACTTTTGAAAATATCATAAATCAGAAAACATACCCCTGGACGGATTTAAATCTGACAATTATCCGCAATGAATCGTTATTGAAACTGGGGTACCTGCATTATCAGCGCAGTGAATATGACAAGGCGAATTTTTATTTTAACCAGATCTCCATGGGATATGAAAACTATGATAAAAGCTTATTAGGGCAAGCCTGGGCAAACGTAAAGACCGGGAAATATGACAATGCTATCGACAAAGTCGATATATTATGTAATAATTATTTGCTCTCGAATTATACTTATGAAGCGATGGCATTATCGGCGCACTGCAACCGCATCCAAAATCGAACTCCAGACGCATTACGGGAGCTCCGATACGTCTCGAATGCAAAGAATGTGCTTGGCAAAATGAATGATTATAATGAGGAACGCACACGAATATTAAAGCAATTAGATGAACTCGAAACATTAGAGGACACCATATTAGAGCATCAGAATAAAAAGTTATACCCAATGGTTATCAAAACTCGTGATTTGATCAATGAAGCATTAACATCTTTTCGTTACCGGGGGGCGATGAGCAGCCGGGTGTTGGAAGAGTACAATGACGAGCGCAAAATTCTCATCCGCCAGATTAATGAATTTGAGACCATAATAAAATTCGCGGAAGAACAGGGCAATAAAGCGATGCTGGAAAATGCTGTTCGTCAACGAACCAGGTTGATACATGTATTAGAAAAATATCAGTTCGAAAATTCGACTTCTAGCATGAGCTATTTCTTAGATTATCCTTTAGCTGCAAAAGAGGGGGGAGTTATCTATCGTCGCGGCATCGTGAATAAATTGGGTGGTGAACTAATTGGTGAAAAACAACGCGTAGAAAAAGATTTAGAAGTGATTGCAGGATTGTTAGCGTTGAGCAGCGGCCAATCGAAAATGGATGCAGTCATCGATCTGGAAATATTGGAAGAAGATTTAACAGATTTAAATAATCAATTGAATAAATTCCAGGTCTGGATGGCGAATCACAAGGTCGATGATTTCAACAGCGATACCGAGTTTTGGGCAAATTTATCTGGTTTTGGAATGACCGATATTAATTATGTTTCATTCCGGGAGCGAATTCGACAGATCGGCAGCTATAATAAGAATTTAACGAATATTGAAAGCGTTTTGAAAGAAAAGCAGAAAGAACTGGAAGAACGAGTGAAGCGTTTTGATACCGAGGTTCGAAAGATCGAAAAAGAAATGGAAAATGAGAAAGTGAGATTAGAGAAATTGGAAAAAGAGAAATATTTCCAGGATTTATATTTTGAAATAAAAACGCAGGAGATTGAAACCGAGCCAGATGAACGATTAGACGAGATCGATCGCTTATTCAATTTTGAACGTGGGAAAAAGCAATAAATCAGGAATATTACCTGACAGGGAAAGGGTATGAAAAAATTAAATGGACTAAGCATCTTCCTGGTAATTCTCCTCTCATGCCAGATCTGCTTTTCGCAGCAAACAACAACTCAGGATACATTGCGAAAAGCAAAAATTGATTCATTAATGAACACGTATTCTGTCGAAGAAATTTTGCAATATCGCGAGCATTACCAGAATAAGATTGAGGAATTAAAGGAAGAACAATTAAAGCTTCGGGAAAAAGGCATTCGTGATGCAGAAGAATTCATTGCTAACAATCCTGACAGCAAAGTCCTGGATAAAGTGCTGATCCGACTGGCAGAATTATACTACGAAGTTGCCGAAGATGAGTACATGCAAAAAATGCTGGAGTATGATCAACTGCTGGAACAGTGGGACAGCTCTGAGAGAGATTCGACACTGACAGAGCCAGTGAAAGATTTTAATACATCGCTATCTTTATACCAGCGGATTATCGAACAATTCCCGCATAGTGAATTGGTTGATGATGCATATTATAACAAAGGTTTTATATTAGAGGAAAAAGGTGCGATCGATTCCGCATTGGCGATTTACCGTTCGCTGATATCAGAATTCCAGGATAGCCGATATGTTCCGGACGCGCTGATGCGAATTGGTGAATATTACTTCAATCCTCCGCGAAATGATATTGATCAGGCAATTGATTATTATAAACAAATTCTTGCCTTTAAAGACAGCCCCAAATATGATGAAGCGCTCTACCGATTAGGATGGAGCTATTATCGATTGAGCAAGTTCCCGGAGGCGGTTTCCTATTTTACCCTGCTGGCTGATGACATCGATCGCGCGAAAATAATCGATCCCAGCCAACGGTTTTCCAACCCGACGTTGCGTGATGAGTCATTGGAATATATCGGAATCAGCTTTCTCGATTATGGCGGTACCGCTGGCGCGGTAAGGTATCTGAACAATATCGGCGGTCGTGAATATGGCTTTGAAATTTTGAAAAAGATCGGCGATGTTTACATGTATGAGAAAGAGATGTACGACGAAGCCATCGAAGCCTACGAAACGTTATTGAAGATGTCAGCCGATCATGCACAAGCCCCGGAAATTCAGGAAAAAATTGTCCTCTGTTATCGTCACAAAAAGGATGACATGCGAGCGTATGTTTCGCGGGAAAAGCTATTCAATGAATATAAGCCTGGCAGTCCCTGGTGGCAAAAACACGGGAACGAAAAATTACGAGACAAAGCTTACCAGATCACCGAGCGAGCGCTGCGGGATAATGTCAACCTGCTATTTCAGCGCGCCGAAACCAATCGGGATTATGATCTTTATCTTCAAGCGGTGAATGATAGCCGCAAATATCTAAAGGCATTTCCTGCTGATAGTATGGCGCCATTAATTCATTGGAATATGGCGTTAACCATGGATGCCAGGCTCGGGCAAAACGACCAGGCATTTGAAGAATATATGAAGGTTTGTGATCTATACTGGAACAGCAAATATCAAAAGTTCGCATCTGAAAATGCAATCGCGCTGGCAAAAGATGCGGCTGAACTGGATACCGCCAGAAAGGTCATCGAACAAATAAGCGACCAGAAAGTGCTGGAAAAGGAGGGCGGGATCTTATCTGTTCTGGAATATCGACGAATGGAATTGACCGATAGTGAGAAACGCTTGATTCGTGCCTATAATAATTATATCAAATTATACCCACATGCGCCAGAGACCGCTACAATCTTAGCCAATGCCGGGGCGATTTATTACAATAATAATCAATTTGGAGAAGCGCTGCGATACTTTAATACTATCGTCAAACATTTTGCGGATAACAAAGATATTGATTATGTGAAATACACGATCATGGAAAGCTACTTCGGAAAACATGATTTCAAGAGCGCTGAAATTGTTGCCCGGAGATTGAAAAATACGGAAAACCTATCGCCAGCACTATCGCTTAAAGCCCAAAAGCGTTTAGCTGAGTCGATTTTTCTCGCGGCACAAACACTGTCGGATTCAGCAGATCACTTGCAAGCAGGCAATGAATACCTGCGCGTTTCCAGAGAGGTGCCTAATTCTGAATTTGCAGATTTAAGCTTATTTAATGCCGCGCTGGAATATGATAAAGCCAAAGAATACAGTCGCGCGGTAGAAACGTACTCGTATCTGATTGAGACGCGCGGAAATTCCAAATATGTGCTCGATGCGATGAATAACCTGGCGATCGATTATGGTGAATTAAGCGAGCCCAAGAACGCCGCTCTTACCTACGAACGATTGGCAGGAATGGCAAAGAATTCCGACCAGACGCATGATGCGCTGTACAATTCAAGTCTCTACTTTGTCAAAGCCGAAGAATGGGAAGATGCCATCCGAATCAATTCAATATTTGTTGAGCGATTTCCCAACTCTGAAGATTCCGATGATCTGTTCTATGATGTTGCAACGTACTACCTCAAGTTAGATGAATTGGATAAAGCTAATACGGTCTATGGCGAGTATGCGAAAAGGTATCCAACCTCGCCGCGCGTCGTTGAAACCTATTTTCATCGCGGGGAATTTTTTGAAACAAAAGAAGAGCTTGATAAAGCGATGATTGAATATCGGCAGGCAATCTCAAGGAATGAAGAATTTCATAAAAATAACCTGGAAACAAACGATTATTATGCGGCTGAATCATTGTTCCGATTGACCAGAATCAATCACTTCAAATATCGGCAGGTTGAATTTGTCCTGCCCCTGGCGCGGATGGAACAGGATAAGAAGAAAAAGCGAGATATGTTAATCGAAGTTGTTGATGGGTACACCAAGATTGCATCGTTTGGAACGCTGCGACTGTATGAAGCGACGTATTATATTGGTGAAGCGTATGAAGATTTCGCGGCATCCTGGGTTCGGCAAGAACTTCCTGTGATGGAGGAAACACGGCGAATTATCACCAAGAAAAATATTAATGAGACAGCAGCCGAGCTGTATGGGAAGGCTGAAGAGACCTACAAGCAATCCATGAAAATCTTGACACGCCTGGCAGATGAATATGAAAAATCTTTAATGAGCACCGATTCACTCGGCAGACCAACGCTTGATAATATCAAGCTGGTCAAAGAAGATAGCACGCTTCGAGTCGCCCGTAAATGGATCGATCGCAGCAAGGAAAAAATCTCCGAAAGCATCTACGACATCGCTGAATTGAACCTGTCAACTGTCAATGCTTTTTTGTCGGCGCCAATTCCCGAAGGGCTAAGCAGTATCGCAGAAATGGAGTATCGACGCCAGATTCTTGGTAAAGCCATTGCGCCGCTAATTCAAAATATTATTGATGCGCACATTCGCAATGTGAGAGAGTCATGGACATTGGGGCTTGAAAACCAATGGGTAAAGCTTTCCCGTCAAAAGAGTATAACGACAGGAAATTTATTAGCGGCTGAGTATAATAATTTAGCAAACAAGTCATTAGATCTTTATTGCCTCAGTGTAGATAATTTCATCGCAGTCGTCGATCAAAAAGCATCCACTCCAGAAGAGTTCGACCTGGTTTCATTATCAGATCAAATGGCAAATTTGAATGATTTCAGCAAAGCATTCGCAAAGGTTGCAGTTGATATGTCGATCAAAACTCTGCAAAAAGCCCAAGAAGAAAACATCGTGGACCCAACTGTAGCCGAAACCAAAGAACGAATGCTCGAAAGCCTGTATGAAATTACTCAGAAATGTAATGCTATCGCTGCAACGTCGAAATTCCATCGCAAAAATTATGAAAAGCTTTATAAGGATACTAAAAAAATTAATTATGAAGAGGCGTTCTTTACTTTTGAAGACAGCTATTTTTCAATCAAGGAAACGACGAGAGAACTGCTGGAGTTAGGCTACCAGGTTTCCAGGGATCGCAATATCTCCAATTCCTGGGCGACAAAGATATTATTAGCCCTGGTGCAAGAAAATCCTGATAAGTATAGCTCACTGCTTAATCTGCAACCGAAAACAGACCAGTACGTTACCAATACATCGTGGAATGTCAGTAACCGCTATGTCGAAGATTGGATTAAGCCCGAATATGATGTTGCGCAGTGGCAATTTGCTCAATATGTCGATAAATCAAAAAACACCGTCCAGGGAAACCTCGTGCCAGTCTGGCTAACTGCAGTCGATACAATCAATTTTTTAAACAATACGCCAGGCAAATCGGAACTAGACTCTCCGGCACAAATTTCCAATTCGATGAATGCTGATTCTGCAGCAAATTTACTCGAAAACCGATCAGCAGATAAAGTGCCAGATCAGCCAGTGAATAACAAGCGTCTTTATTTTAGAAAAAAATTTGCGGTTATTGGCTTGCCAGTTTCGGCTGATATTAAGGTAATGGCAGATGATTCTTACAATTTATTTCTCAATGGCGAATATATCGCATCGTTCACAACGGATGATTCTGTTTGGCAACGCGAGCATTTCCATCAGTTGAGCGACAATCTTGTTGAAGGTGAAAATACATTAGCCATTGAATGTATTGATAATGATGGCACACAAGGAGGTCTGGTCGCCATCGTGAATATAAAATATCTGCCGGGATGGCATGACAAAAAGCAACAGATTCAGCTTGAAACCAGTGATGATAAAATCAAGCAAAATCTCATCATGGACAAATATATAATTCTTTCGCATTAAAAGAGGGGATCATCATGAACTGCAGGATGAAAAGAATGTTAATTTGGATCGGATTTTTTTTCTTGCTTTGCCTGGCGAATCAAGGACTATCGCAGACAGAACCACGAAAAACAGATAGTACCAAAATTGAAAAATCGAAGCAAGATACCAGCCGACAAAATATCCAATCCCAGGCTGAAAAGCTAACTGATGAAGAAATTGAGTTGGCGGAGATCAATATAGAAGCTGTAATCGAAAAACCGAGCGTATCCATCATACCCAAGAGAATTGCGGCTGAGCTAAATGAGATGGAGTTTATCGATCGATCATTTGAAAAAGAATTAAAAAAGGCGCCGGATAAACCTTTGATTGAGGATGATCGTTTGTTTGTTCCACAAAAAATCGAAAATCTAAAACAGAAATTAATAGAGAGGAAACAGGGAGATAAAAAATAAAATATTTTCCTGATTATACAATAAACAAAACCTTTTAACAGTGAATCAATGAAGTCAAATTGGAACCAATTATGGAGGTGTTGTAATGGATGAAGTTTTAAGAAATTTTAGTACAACTTCGACGGGATGGGGGTTTATGTGGGTTCTGCTAATAGCTGCTATTTTCATGGTGGCGCTTGCAATTGAGCGCGCCTATTACATCATGGTGAGATCAAATATCAACGCTCCCAAATTTATGGCAGAAATCCGAAAGCTTGTCAAAGCAGGGGACTATGGTAAGGCGATCAACTTATGTGATTCAGCTAAGAATAAGGCATTGGCACAAGTCGTTGTTGCAGGATTGAAGAAAGTAAGTGCAAGCGAAACAATTGAATTTCGAGCCATCCAAAACTCGGTGGATGAAGGCACATTAGAGGTTATCCCAAAACTTCATGAGCGCACCGGATACCTTGCGATGCTTGCCAATGTTGCGACACTCGTCGGACTAATGGGAACAATCTATGGCTTGATCGCCGCTTTTAAGTCTGTCTCCGCGCCAGGGATAGATGCCACTGAAAAATCGCGTATGTTAGCCGCGGGTATTTCAGTTGCGATGAATACCACGTTGGTTGGTTTGGCGATTGCAATTCCGGCTATTCTGGTTTATACTTTCTTGAACAACAAAACTGTAAAAATTATTGATGAAATTGATGAACACACCGTTAAACTCATTAACTTAATTACAGGGAATCAATAGTCATGGCATTTAAACCCTCAATGCGCAGAAGTCTCAAGCTTGAAGAAGTTGAGATTAATATGACGCCGATTATGAATTTGATGGTGGTGTTGATTCCATTATTGCTCACCTCGGCGCAGTTCATTAAAATTGGCGTTATAGAATTGAATTTGCCGCCTGCCGTTGGAACCGCAGTAAGCCAATTGGAAGCTCCCAAGGAAAGTGCTAAAAAATTGGACCTTGCGATAACGATCACGAACAAAGGATTCTTCATTTCCAGTTCTCTGGCGATTTTGCGAAATGTATCAGGAGAAGGTCCTTCGATTCCACTCAACCAGGATGGAACCTATAATTTTGCGGATCTATCGAACAAACTATTCGAGCTGAAAAGAAAAGCAGTCAATAATTTTTCAGACACGGATAAAATTGTGATCCAGGCGGAACCGGAAATCGATTATCAATTGCTCGTAAGCACATTAGATGCCTCGCGAACAGTTGAAAAAGACGGGAAAAAATATACGCTATTTCCTGATGTGTCTTTAGCTGCCGGGGTGATCTAACCGACAAAGTAAATATCAGGCGAAATTGGTAAGTTACACAATTAAGCTAATTGGAGAAACTGATGGCTTACATTCCTTCACGAATAAAACGACATGACAACAATCCTGGCAAAGTAAGCGTAAATTTAACCTCGATGATGGATATGTTTACAATCATTCTTGTGTTTTTGTTAAAATCATATTCAACTGAGGGCAGCTTAATACAGCCATCGGATTTTTTGACATTGCCGACTTCTACGATTGAGCAATCTCCTGAAGTTGCCTTAGACCTGGTGATTTCAAAAGAATGGGTTATGGTAAATCATGACCCTGTTGAAAAAGTTAGCAGTATTCTTGCTCAAGAAAGTTTGATAGTAAAATCGTTACAGGAAAAGTTAGCGGTCTATTCGCGAGAAGCGAAACGAATGGAAGAGACATTTGGCACCAAATTTTCCGGAAAAGTAACGATCCAGGGAGATAAAGACATCTCCTATCGACTGCTCGTAAAAGTCATGGCAACTTGCGGCAAGTCAGATTATCCCAATATGCGATTGGTTGTCTATAAAAAATCAGAGTAATAATAAGTAAATTAAAAGGGGCTACTGTGAATAAACACGGTGTACACCATTCGTTCAATGACGATAAGAACGCTGATGTTGAATTCAATATAGAGAACGGCTCTATGGCTGGTTACCTGCCGAAAGATTTTGAACGAAATATGTTTGCTCACTTTGACAAACGGTTTGGCATCATCTTGCTGATTTCTTTCATCGTTCATTTTTCAATAGCATTCTATTATGCTATTCATCCACCTGATACCGCGATGAACCAGGTTGATATTGAACGATTTCAACAAAAATTTGCCCAGCTCATCCTCAGTAAAGATGCTCTGGCAGAACAGGTTGATTCCGACCAAACACTCGCCGTAACCGAGGAATTGCATGGGACTCAAAAGATCAGGCGAACAGGAGAAAACATATCCGGCGGCGGCAAGGGTGTTGCAGGAGCGTCGAATATTGATTCCGGAGAATCGTCAATGAGTGCATCTTCCGGCTCACACGGGATAGCCGGCGGAACCGGACAGGGTCAATCGTCTCAGGACCAGATTTCGCAGCAGGTTAGCTCGCAGGGACTGCTGGGATTATTGACCGGTTCTGGTGAAAACACGAAAGGTTCAGGAGTCGCGGATTTATTAGGCGATAAAGCCGGTGGAGAAAGTGATCTTGATGAAGTATTGGGCGGCTTGGACAAACTTAAAAAATCGGGCAAAACTGTAGGCGGCGCTGGCGCCGGAGACGGATCAGGTGCATACAATCGTTCACGCAAGGGGGATCGAACGACAACAACGGGATCAGGAATCGACGGATTAATTGAAGGCATCGGTGAAGTTAAATCAACGGATATCGGTCGGACAGGAAGTATCGTTGTCGAAGATATTTCGAGCATCGAAGATGAGCGAGGGATCAAATCCGAAAGCCGCTCTTCTGATGCAATTTCTGAAGTTGTGAATCGCCATAATTCGTCGATTCAATATTGCTATCAGCGCGAGCTAAAGGAAAATCCGGACCTGAAAGGGAAATTAGCGATTCGGTTTACGATTACTTCCGATGGAAAAGTGAAAAATGTGAATGTTATTTCCTCTACTCTGAATAATACCCGGGTCGAGCGTTGCGTTGTGAGCCGAATCAGCCGGTGGGATGATTTTGGACCGATTGATCCATCAAAAGGTGATGCTACGTTTCGACAGATTTATACCTTTGGCTATTAAAATTGAAACTCCAAGGTTGAATTGAATTTTTAGACCAGGCATGTTCTTATCAACAAATAGTAAGTTGTGTTTTAAAAAAGAGAGTCGTCGATAAAGTATTTGACGACTTTTTTATTGCAGTCCACTTTTTCCGGAATCCTTAAATTTGATGCTTACGTTTTTTTCATCTCACCAAATAGAATTATTAAATTGTAGTAAAACCTCAGTCTCGGGTGGATAAACCTGGTTTCTGGGAGAAAACAGGTTTATTTTCCACCTGTACGTGAGCTTTTACAAATTGTAATAAATACATGTTGATTTTTCTAATTAAATTAATTACATTATTCCTGTCTAATGATCATACAATATTAATCGAAAAGGAACCACACGTTGATTGAACAATTAACAGAGAAACGAACGCATACCTGCGGTGAATTAAAGCTGACGCAAGTGAATTTACAAGTTACGTTGCAAGGCTGGGTGCACCGAAGACGCGATCATGGCAGCTTGATATTTATTGACATCAGGGATATTCATGGACTTACGCAGATTGTATTTGATCCTAATGAATCTGAAGATTTGTACACGAGAGCGAAAGAATTGAAGCCGGAGTATGTCATTGCTGTTACCGGGAAGGTTCGTCCTCGTCCGGCAGGTATGGTGAATAAAAATTTAGCCACCGGCGAAGTTGAAATTTTAGTAAGCAGCTTTAAGATTTATAATCTTGCAAAAACGACCCCCTTCCCAATTATCGACCAGGTTGATGCCACGGAGGAGCATCGCTTTCAATACCGCTATCTCGATCTGCGACGCCCTGAAATGCAAAAGAATTTAATAATTAGAAGCCGCACCGCTAAAATTTTTCGACAGTATCTCGATTCACAAAATTTTTTAGAAATCGAAACGCCATTTCTTATGCGGAGCACGCCGGAAGGAGCACGGGATTTTTTGGTGCCAAGCCGGATTCATCCAGGAAAGTTTTATGCCCTGCCGCAGTCACCCCAGACGTACAAGCAAGTTTTAATGGTAGCGGGTTATGATCGCTACTATCAAATTGTGAAATGTTTTCGCGATGAAGATTTGCGGGCGGACCGACAGCCTGAATTTACCCAGGTGGATTTAGAAATGTCCTTCATCGATGAACAAGACGTTTTTAAAATTGTTGAAGAAGTGATGCTGAAGGTGTTTGATAGCATTTTGCATGTGAAGCTTCAGCGTCCTTTTCCGGTTTTGACTTACGAAGCTGCACTGGAAAAATATGGCTCCGACAAGCCAGACCTGCGTTTTAAAATGCAGATTCATGAGATCAGTCACCTTGTAGCAGAATCGGAATTCAAAGTCTTTTCCGCGACGGTTAAGCAACAAGGAATTGTTGCCGGAATCAACCTGAAAAACGGAGCTAATTATTCGAGAAAACAAATTGACAGCCTAAACCAGTTTGTCATCGAGTTAGGCGGCAAGGGGGTTCTCACTGCGAAAGTAACGCCAGGTGAATGGGAATCGTCATTCCGGAAATTTTTGTCTGATGCTCAAGTTGTTGAAATCAACGAAAAGATGGAAAGTGAAGCGGGCGATTTACTAATTTTTATTGCCGGAGAAAAATGGAAAACGCTCGATCAACTGGGAAGACTTCGTCTTAAATTAGCAGAGGATGAAGCTTTGATCAAAAGCAACCAATATGAGCCGCTCTGGGTCGTGGATTTTCCGCTGCTTGAATTTGACCAAGAGTCGAATCGCTATAATGCAATGCACCATCCATTTACTTCACCTCGAAGAGAAGATTTGGAAATGTTAGAGACCAATCCATTACAGGTTAAAGCTCGCGCGTACGATCTGGTGATTAATGGATATGAGATTGCTGGAGGCAGCATCCGAAATCATCAGCAGGAAATCCAGATGCGGATCTTCAATCTTTTAAAAATTGACGTGCAGGAAGCGCAAGAAAAATTTGGCTTTTTGTTAGATGCCTTGAAATATGGCGCGCCACCCCACGGGGGAATCGCATTCGGCTTCGATCGACTGGTAATGATTCTGGCAGGGTGCACCTCGATTCGGGATGTAATTGCTTTTCCGAAAACAACGAGCGCAATTTCGTTAATGGATAATTCGCCCTCGCAGGTTGATGAAGCACAATTAAGGGAATTGAAGATCAGCATTTTGAAGGAATAATCAAATTATTTATAAAAAAAACGTTGTGACACATTTTTTCCTTGACAATTTGGTTTTTTTTTGTTATTATTAAGCGACTTAAAAAGTTAAATCCATTCAACTTTCATTTAGAGCTCATTACCATTAAATGGAGGGAGATCGATACCAACTTAAACAACTTTGCTCTATCTTAAAAAAGTTCAACCTAACATACGGAAGGAGGTGGAACCTCAATGCGAAAATTGTCGCGCATCATCATTCTACTTATTGCAGTAACCTGTTTGATTCTTTCACTCGCGCTGAGTGGCTGTACGAAACATCCTAATGAGAAACAACTGCAAGCGTTAGACGAGCAAACAAAAGCAGCCATAGCTGCGGAGGATCAACTATCAAAATGTAACCAGCAAAAAGCCGATTTCGACAGAGAATTGGCTGAGAAGAAGTCGAAACTAGAAAGTGCCAAGAGCGAAAAAGAAACAATCGAGAAGAAATTAAGCGGAATGTAATCCTGAATTAAACAAAATTTTTTGGAGGAAATTTTACATGAAAAATATAGTAAAAACCGCATTCGCTTTCGCTCTGGTTTTGAGTTTGACGATGTTATTTTCAATCTCTTCCTTTGCTCAGGAAAAAATGACAATGGAAGAATATAACATCAAGTTATCAGGATTCCAGACGAGAGAAGCAAATGCAAAAGCGGATTTAGCGAAGTGCGAAGCTGAAATTGAAACGCTAAAACAGCAAATCTCTCAAACTGATGAAGAAATTGCCCAGGTATGGAGCGGTATCTATACCATGTTGGAAACCAATGAGGCTGGAGTAAAAGAATTTGGTTCAGCCTTAAACAATCTCGAATCCGAAGTTGATGCATTAGCAAGTCTTTCTCCTGAGGAGCTTTTCAAACGACGAGCAGAAATCGACCAGTTAGAGCAAAAACTCAACGAGTACAAAGGCAGCAAGATTGCCCTGTTGAGCGAAATGCAGGATAAGCTGGCAACGATCGAAGGTAAAATTGCACAACTTCGAGCCAGTTTGCCCAAAGCTGATTTTGATGAATACACCGTCGTTAAAGGTGACTATCTCTGGAAAATTGCCGGTAAGTCAGATATTTACGACGATCCCTATCAATGGATGCGCATCTATACTTATAACCTTGATCAGATTAAAGATCCTGACCTGATTAATCCAGACCAGATCTTTAAAATTCAAAGAAGCGCTGCCGATAATGAATACCTTGTGGTCAAAGGCGATTTTCTGTCCAAGATCGCTGGTAAACCGGAAATCTTTAATGATCCAACAAAATGGACCAAGCTGTTGGAAGCAAATAAATCATTCATTAAAGATCAAAACGTAATTTACCCCCATCAGGTTCTCATTATTCCGGAATAGGGCTAAATTCGGTTAATCAAAATCATCGGAATTACCAGGCTTATTTAAAATTATTTTTAAAGCTTTATATAGAAAAGCTCTTGGTCGTGGCGGTATACCATGATCTAAGAGCTTTTTCTATTTATTTTAAAACGTGTTATAAAATTACAACTCAAATCTTTGTATTTTTGGAAAAAAAACTTCAAACACAAAGGCACTAAAAAATCATTAAAAGCACAAAGAAAGACTAAGACAATGTTACTTTTTTTATCTTTGTGACCGCTTGGTGACTTCGTGTTGAATAATTTGTTTGGATGCTATCGTTATTAGCACGAAATTTGAGGGATATGAATACTGAAACCACTGAAATCCAAAAGAAAATACCAATACGAGGTCTGGACCAGGTAAAGCTTTTTGGATCAAATGATAAAAATCTGAGGCAGATCGAGCGCCACTTTCGTACAAACATTGTTGCGCGTGGCGGCGAGATTATATTAATTGGAGAATCAGCCGAAGTTCATTTGCTTGAAAAATTATTTGCTGAATTGATTGCAATTCTTGAAAAAAATGATGCAATTTCAGAAAACGACATTGCAACAGCATTAGAAGTTTTAAAGTCCAATAAAAGCGGTGCAAATCTTCCACAGGATTCTTCTTCAATTATCATCTATACCAAAGAGGGGTTCATCAAGCCGAAAACTGAGGGGCAAAAGCGGTATTATCTCGCAACAACAAAAAACGATATTGTCTTTATCATCGGGCCGGCAGGGACGGGGAAGACCTATCTTGCGGTGGCAATCGCGCTATCCCACTTGCGTGATGGCGATGTTGAAAAAATTGTTTTGGCTCGTCCCGCCGTGGAAGCAGGCGAGAGCCTGGGATTTCTGCCCGGGGATTTAAAGGAAAAGGTCGATCCGTACCTGAAACCATTATATGACGCTCTATTTGATATGGTTATTCCGGCAAAATTAAAAAAATATATGGACAATAGCGTGATCGAAATTGTGCCGCTGGCTTACATGCGCGGCCGAACTTTGAATAATGCCTTTGTCATTCTGGATGAAGCGCAGAACACATTCCCGAATCAGATGAAGATGTTTTTAACTCGATTAGGGGTGAATTCCAAAGCGATCATAACGGGAGATATCACCCAGATCGATCTTCCCAGCAAAAAGCAATCCGGTTTGATACAGATTCAGGGCATTTTAAAAGGAATCGAAGGAATTGATTTTATTTACCTATCGGATAAAGATGTTGTCAGACATCGCCTGGTAAGGGAAATAATCAAAGCGTATGACAAATTTGATGAAAGCAGCAATGAGGACTAATAACCAGATTATCACTAACAGTTGTTTTCATGGTGAGAATGCAGCGTGATGAAACGATTGAAACGGATTCGGGATGTGATTAAAAGGAAAATTAATCACAAAAGATCAAAGCCGAATAATGGACACAAGCAAACCATTTTAGATCGATATTTATGGACCATTTCGATTACGGTGTTGGTTATATTTATCATCACGTTGATGCTTCCCAAGGGAAAGTCCTACAAATATACCGATTTGAAAGAAAAGGAAGTTTACCTGGGTGAACAAATTATCGCGCCATTCACATTTGCGATAAATAAAACTGATGAAGAGTATAAAAAAGATTTGCAGCGAGCTGAAGATGAAGTGCGGCCGGTTTTCTCCAAAAAGGATAGCATTTCTGATCACCAGTTAGCTTTAATGGCAGCTTTTTTTGATTCAGTTGAACAGCTCAAGAATCGAACATTAAAGCAATCGCTTTTGAGCCAGGAATTCAATCGCTTATTAGCAAAGTACAATATAAAATTTTTGGATGAAAATTTGTCACGACTATTTGGCAGTCGGACAAGTCAGGTCTTGAGCCAGCAGTCGATGCGGATCGGAAGAGATATTTTTAGCGTTGGTATTTTAAACATATCGAAAAAAAACATCAAGGCGTTCGAAAATAAGATTTCAGTGCTCACCATCAATGAACAGCTTGTCGAAGAATTGCGATTATTTTATGACTCGGAGGAGTTAAGCGAAATCATATTGACGAAATTGCGAACTGCCTTCGCGGATGATGAGCAGAGCATTAAAATCGGGTACCAAATTTTGACAGCTTTTTTAGTACCCAATTTAATTTACGATGATGCAGAAACAAAACATCAAATAGCAGATGAGCGAAAGAATGTCGCTCGCGCCAAGGGCACAGTATTAGAGAAAGAGCGCATTATCGATCGCTACGAAAAAATCACCAGGGAGCATGTTGCAAAACTTCAATCACTCGCCGAAGAGATGG
>JALOPY010000721.1 GCA_025453735.1 bacterium
ACTATGATTCATTTGCTGCTTGGCTTGAAACCTGAGTACATTCGCCTTGAGCCTTATACGCCGACTTTGCTGGAAACACCTAATTTAAAAGCAGGGGAAATCAGCATTGAGATTAATCCAGAAGCTTATGTTCAAATCTCGCCAGCCGTTGGGAGTTACGTTGGCGGTGATATTACAGCAGGGCTTTTATGCACCGACATTGCCAGCGATTCAGAAGCAGTCAATTTATTTTTAGATATTGGGACCAATGGGGAATTGGTCATCGGCAATCGGGACTTTCTATTAGCCTGTGCTTGCTCCGCGGGTCCTGCTTTTGAAGGAGGTGGAATCAAGTTCGGAATGCGGGCTGCCTTTGGCGCAATCGAAGGAGTAGAAGTGGAGCGGGAAACGGGCAAAGCTTTTTATTGGACAATCGGCAATGTGAAGCCGAAAGGTATTTGTGGCTCAGGAATCATCTCGCTGCTAGCCAATCTGTTTTTAACAGGCTGGATCGATGCGGCAGGCAAACTGAATCGAGTTCGATCCTCACCCTTTATTCAATTTGAAGGGCGACAGGCAAGATACATCATCGTGCCATCGGAAGAAAGCAGCACGGGCGAAGCTATTTCCCTCAGCGAACTTGAAATTGACAATATCATTCGGGCAAAGGCAGCGATCTATTCCGCCTGTTCGCTGATGCTCAGGCAGGTCGGCTTGAATTTTGATGATCTGGCGAATATCTACATCGCTGGTGGCTTCGGTCGCTTTATCGATCTGGAAAAAGCCATCACTATCGGAATGCTGCCTGATCTACCATTGGAAAAATTTAAATATATTGGGAATGCATCTTTAATGGGATCGTACCTGGTTCTGATTTCACAGGAATCTCGTCAGAAACAGATTGAGCTGGCGAAGCGGATGACTTATCTGGAATTGAGCACCGATCCAACTTATATGGAGCAATACACGGGGGCGTTGTTTTTGCCGCATACCAATGAGGAACTGTTTCCGAACATTTGTCGTGTTTTGAACGACAAGGCAAAGCAATGAATGAATAGTAATGTTAAATTCCAAAAAACAAAGATCAAATAACAAACAAATTTCAAATCCAAATTTTCAATGACACAATAGATGTTTGTTTGGAACTTGAATTTTTATTTATTGAAATTTATTTGGAAGTTGTGATTTGAAATTTGGAATTTTGTTCAAATAATAAACAAAAAGACCAACCAACCGAAAGATTGATGAATAATGCCAAATCGTTGTCCAGGTCAGGATATGCAGCGCTGGACGTTCGATGATATTTTTGAAATCGTTTGTCCGCACTGCAAAAATTTAATAGAATTCTGGAAAGACGAG
Organism: bacterium; assembly: GCA_025453735.1. Taxonomy (GTDB): domain Bacteria; phylum Zhuqueibacterota; class Zhuqueibacteria; order Thermofontimicrobiales; family Thermofontimicrobiaceae; genus JALOPY01. Next base: position 1,339 of record JALOPY010000721.1, read on the forward strand.
CCGATGCTTTTCTGTCCAGATTGTAAAAGAGAAGTTCGGAATCCTCGTCTCGACCTCGGCTGTGCCGAATGGTGCCCCTCGGCGGATGAATGTCTGGGAATTCTCCCAAAGGAATAATGGAATGGTGGAGTAATGGAGTGATGGGATGAGTGATGATGACAATGAGATCGATAGCACCTCAAAACTCCATGACTCTGAAGGTAAACTGATTCCATCGCTCGCAGCGATGGAATCAGTTTAATATTGAACGATCGGAGATCTGAAAAATGAAAATTTCTCCAAACGACCGATCTATTCTTCGTCAACTTGCTATACAGATCGCTGAATTCGCTGCGCTTCCGACTCATAAAGAAAAGGCAGAACTCTGGCGCCGGCTCAATGATCTGGAACCAGTCCGACCGATGGTGTGGATCAATGAAGTCCCCTGGCATGAGATGAACGTGAATGATGAATTGACGCTTCGGACAGAAAAGGAATTTTGTCAGCAGATTGAGACTGATTTGCGACGGACGATTTATCAATGGCAGCATCTTCCTGGGGATATGATTATCGAGCCGAAACTGGTGATTCAGGATACGGGATTTGGGATTCGGGAGGAAACCGATGTGGTGAAATTTGATGAGCAAAACAACATCATCTCCCAGGATTATCATCCGCAAATTCAGTCTGAAAAAGATGTCGAGAAAATTAAGAATCCGGTCATCTCCCTGGATGCGGAAGCGACGGAGCGAAATTTTCAGCTATTGCATGATCTGTTCGGAGATATTTTGCCCATCGAAAAGCGAGGCATGATTCGATCCTGGTTTGCGCCGTGGGATCAATTGGTGATGTGGTATGGCGTGGAAGAAGCGTTGACCGATCTGGTGTTGCGACCCGAGCTGGTTCATCTGACAATGAATCGTTTGTTAGAGGCGCATTTGGCTCGATTGGATCAGCATGTTGCTTTAAATCTGTTGTCATTTTCCGAGGGCAATTTTCGAGTCGGCTCCGGCGGTCTGGGTTATACCAGAGAATTGCCAAAGCCGAATTTCAATCCCCATCGAGCTCGAACTATGGATCAATGGGGATTTGCCACTGCCCAAATTTTTTGTGATGTTTCGCCCCAGATGCATGAAGAGTTCGCCCTGACATACGAGCGGCGCTGGCTTGAACGGTTCGGCTTGAATTATTACGGCTGCTGCGAGCCGCTCCATAATAAAATTCACATTCTCAAAGCCATTCCCAATCTGCGCAAAATTTCCATGAGTCCCTGGATCGATGTGGAACAGGCAGTGGCGAATGTCGGCGGCAAGTATGTTTTTTCTTATAAACCCAATCCTGCCATCGTGGCGACGGTCGAGTGGCATCCTGATCTGGCACGCAAGAATTTGGAAGACGTGCTAGAAAAAGCGAGAGGATGTCATATCGAAATAATTTTAAAAGATATTAGCACCGTGCGCTATCAGCCGCAGCGGTTGTGGGAGTGGGAGAAGCTGGCGATGGAATTAGTGGAGAAATATGAGTGAAATCAAATTTGCGCCTTGAAAAATTTCTCGACCACGAACCCATCGACCGACCATCAGTCACGCCGATTCTGATGATGTTCGCTGCCAAATTCATCAATAAAAGCTATCGGGATTATTATCTC
>JALOPY010000139.1 GCA_025453735.1 bacterium
GGAAATCCATGCTTCCATCCACGGGTTCTGAATAACCAGGTGTAAAATCTGCTCTCATCCAACCCGTATCTGTTGTTTTGATATTTATCCATCTCCCATATTCACTTTTAAAATTTATATCTTTGACAAAAACCTGTAATCCGTTGGGGTGTTGTAGATCACCTGCCGCTTGTGAAGGACATGGCAGAAAATAATGAAGGGATATTCTCTGATTTTCTAAATTTTCTGGTTCAGAGAGCTCTACATAGGTTTCACCTTTGTGTTTTGCAGTATCCCCGCCGACAAGATCTGCTTTAAGCTCTAATGAATATCGCCCTAAAAATGCTCTTTTCTTAGATTGTCTGACTGAGGCAATACCTCTACTATCTTTGTATATCTGTGCCTGCCAGCCCACGGTTCCACTCTCAAAATTAAACCTTGTATTATCTGGCTCTATTGGTTTTTTAGGAATGATAAAATAAACAATAAAACACAAAATAACCATAATGCAGAGAATTAGAAAAATTAGTAATATTGGCTTAATGTGCTGGGAAATCCATGCTTTGATTTTTTTCCCATAAGATATGATCGAGATAATCGTTGTTACAATAGCTATGAATGCAGCAATTTCTTGCAAGTACATTATTACCTCCTGTTTATAAAATTAGGACTACTTTCACAACTGAGTATCAAAGTTCAATCGTTTTCTCATTTTCAGTAATGAATTGATCGGCTATTTTTTTGCTCCAGCCTCGGCACAAAAAAATTATGCAAATTAGCTTCTTGCCCTACTTCACGAGAACCATCTTCTTCATGTCCACCAAAGCATTATCAACTTTCAATTGATAAAAATAAATCCCGCTTGCCAGTGATGAGCCTCCATCATTCTTCCCATCCCACACAATTGAGTAGCTTCCAGGAGACTTTTCTATCCGAGCAAAATTTCGCACCAGCTTGCCTTCAATATTAAAAATCGCCAGCTCGACCTCTCCAGCATGAGGGATTGAATATTGGATCATCGTATCGGAATTGAACGGATTGGGAAAATTTTGTTCCAGCTCAAATTGCTCTGGCAGCAAATGGGATTTGGTTTCGACCTTTGTGGCAGCCAATAATATTTTATAGGCATAGTCCCACTGGATCGGCGGAACTTTGATGGCAAGATTGCCATTCACGACATTCGCCGTATCTGTTGAAAAAATTGTTCCTGACGAGCACAGCCACCATTCGATCTGGTATTTTCCATCCTGCGCCAGATTGGAAAACTGAATCTTGCCGTCACCCACTGGCGTGGGAATGCCGACTTCCTTCACATATTGCCAATTATAATTTCGCTGCTGCACCCAGCCGATGATCTGGTTTTCTCCTACCAAAGCATAGCTGCGAATGGCGGCGATGTAATTAGCAATTACATAGCCCGAAATCTCGATCCAATCGGTGCCCTGGTTATCGACAAAAATGCGATGCTGTCCCGCTGGCACATCGATGGCGTACGTTTGATTGACCTGGGCTGGTTGGGATAAAATTTTAGCGCCATCGAGCCAAATTTCGATACGGGGGCTGGAGCCCGTATTTCCTGCCGTTATCACTTTGAATTGCCCTGGCTGAGGATAATCGACTAAAAAAGTCGGCGGATTCCGACACTGGGTATTCCACGATGCGCCGAATAAATATCTTCCCAATTTATCAATCGCTGGGGATGTCGTGCCATTGGGATAAATGGTGAATTGGCTTTCTGGCGATTTTGCCCAGCTTGAAAATCCTGGAGAGACCGTGAAATCGACTCGGGTGTTCGACTGACAGATGGGAACGACTGGCTTGTAACTTTGAGAAGTCAAATCGACTGTCTTGATGAATTCGGCGATTGGCTTGAAGTGATAATACAAATTTTGAGGATGAATGTAATTATCCCACCACCAGGTCATAGCCGTTCCAAACGAGCCCGAGACGAGCGATGCCCATAGCGCATTATGAAAGTAGATTCCATTCGGATCCAATGTCCTGAGATTGCTCAGCTCGGTGTTCAGTCCGAACTCGCCCACCAGCATCGGCTTGTTGTAGTCAGCGAGATAGGATTGGACGATCTGGTAGTGAATGGATTCGATGTCGGGCGAGCTGGTGTAATTGTGCATTTGCGCATAATCGATGACGGGATTGTTCCATGTCGCTGGCTCGTAAAAACTATTGGCGTAACTGGTCGTGACCAGGTGATGATACACGTCGAGATTTTTGATGAAGGTCGCCATTTCATTGTGCCAGAGACTGACCTCGGTTCGGCGCTGATTGAAATCATCGGTCAAATCCACTTCGTTGAATAGCTCCCAGGCCATGATATTCGTGGCATAGCCCCAGCGAGCGATGATGTAGCGCATGCGGTTGTTGAAATACTTTTTGGCATCGGAGTTGGTAAAAAATTGCCAGGTGTTTTGACAGGGTCCGCCATTGGCTGAATTGTAAGGATTGTTGTTCCATTCGGGATTGGTCTGGGTGGATACCTGGCCATGATTGTTCAAACAAAGCTGAACATAGATTCCCTTTTGTTGCGCCAGATCGAGCACCCAATCCAGTTGAAACGCCCTGCCCTGACGTTTGTCATAATTGCCCAATCCTGTATCCTTCCATTCGATGGCAAACGCCCAGGAGCACATCCAGACCCGCATCCAATTGCCGCCATTGGCTGCCAGTTTCGTCATCCATTCCTGGTAATCGAAAATCGTCTTCGAGCCGTACCAGCCGATGTTTTCACCGATGGCAAAATAGGGTTGGCCGTCATCAAATCTCAAATAGCGATCATTCGCTTTTCGGACGAAACCAGGATTTGAGGAAGCAACACAATCGAATGTCATGGCAGGAAACGTGAATGTCCCATTCTTATCAGTAACCGAAATCACGTATGTCCACGATCCCACTTCGGTCGGTGCGAAGCGAATTTTCCAATTGGGCAGCCCTTTGGGGATCAACGTACCGTTGGGCGGATAGACCGTGAAGTCCTGAAAATAGAAGCCATCGACCTGATAGCTCTGGGATGATGGGGAAGTAAAGATCGCCCGGACGCTGATCTCGTCGTAATTGTAGGGGTTCGAGAACGAAGCCGCCACATCGAAGGTGACCTCAAATTTGTCGTACAGGCCGATCGAATTTGAATTGGAATTTACGTGATGAATATTGGGTTTTGCCTGCAGGATACCTGAAATAAAAAGCATCATTATTGAAAAAAATAAAATTTTCACTTTTGAGTCTCCTAAATTTTTGTATATTTCGAGCTCCATTTTGATCAGCCTTAACCTGGCTTTGAGGACTGAATCAAAACACTTCCGAATTCGCTTTGATAAAATCGATCAGCTCATCAATTTGCGTATAAGCAATACAGGTATAAGTATCTGCACCACCATAATAAATAGCAATCCGTCCCGTCAGCGCATCGACCAAGGCGGCGCAGGGAAACGCGACGTTGGGTGTTTTGCCCGTTGTCTCATAAGGCAGCTCGGGATTCAAAATATATCGGTTCGTTCGATGCAAAACCTTCCACGGCTTATCGATATCCAATAACGCTGCGCCCATATTATAAACGAAGCCATTACAGGTGTTCAACACGCCGTGATAGATCAATAACCAGCCTTCGGTCGTTTCAATCGGATTGGGACCCGCGCCAACTTTCGTGCCCTGCCACCATTGTCCGCCCGCTCCCATCACGAAACGATGCCGGCCCCAGTGGATCATATCATCGCTTTCGCTGAGAAAAATATCGCCAAAGGGAGTATGTCCATTATCACTGGGACGATTAAGCATGAGAAATTTACCCTTGATTTTTCGAGGAAATAAAACGCCATTGCGGTTGAACGGCAAATAAGAATTTTCCATCTGGTAAATTGTTTTGAAATCTCTGGTTCTGGCAACGCCGATGGTGGGGCCGTGGTAACAATTGCACCAGGTGATATAATAATCATCTTCAATTTTGCAAACACGGGGATCGTACGCATAAGTCATTGTAGCGATCTCAGGATCGTCACAGATAAATTGAATTCGTTCATGCTCGATATCCCATTGCAGGCCGTCGTTGCTTGTGCCTGTATGCAGGAAGGGCATGCAGGATTTATAATCCACCCGAAAGACACCGACAAATGCTCCAGCGAATGGAATGACGGCGCTATTATAAATACTTTGCGCGCACGGAATCGGATTAGTGTCAATAACAGGATTGCCAGAGTGACGCCAGAGGACTTCGTTGTATCCCACTGGCTTATCTTCCCAGGGCATATTGGGCAGAGAGGTTCCGATTATCGTTAGTTTGGCTGACATAGTTGCTTCTCCAGTTTAATTTTTTGACATGAGATAAGATTTTGATCCAACAATTTTTCGCATCATTATTCGATATTTATCGAGCGAAATTGAGTGTTATGAAATGATAAACAGGATATGGGTTTCCGCGAATCGAATCGGCGCATGGTTCAGATAATTTTCTTATTTCAGTCCTTCGGATTTTAAAATGGGATGATCACACTTTTCGTTTTCCCATACGTTTCATAGGTCCAATCATGCTTTCCATTCACTCGGATTACCACTGTGCCGACTTCCAGGTTTGGCAGAGCTTCGAAATATCTTTTATTATTCTCAATTAAATGCTTTTCTGCCTCTTGTTTGAATTGCACCATATAAGCGCTACGGGCATAGATTGCTTCCTGAGCTTGAATCAGAATTAGGGCAGGATTGACCGCACGCAAATAATCCACATCGACTGAGCCATGAAAATGATGATTAGCATAGTAGACATCTGCCTCAATATCAGCCGGAAAATTCTGCAATATTTTCTGTTGATTTTCTGCATAAATGTCGCCGCCATGCACATATACAAAGCCATTGTATTCCATTTTAAAAGACAGCGAACGGGTGTTTTCTGAATCGCCGTCTTCATAACTATTCAAAATTTTAAAGTTGACCTGACTTAGCTCAAAGCACTCGCCGGTTGTGAAGCTTCTATAATCATAAAATTGGTTTACCTCGTATTGCTCACGAATTTTCTTCCCCTGATCGCCGCTATCGTGATCGTCGTGATAATGGGTGAGAAAAAAGTAATCGATTTTTTGAATCCTGTGGCGGTCGAGCAGGGGAATGATGACTTGATCTCTGATCCAATCCTGCCCGCAATCCACCAGCATTATTTTTCCACCTGGCAAAATAAAAAGCACCGATGATCCATGACTCACATCGGGAACGATGATCGTCAGTTGCGAAAGTTTCGGATTCAAAGCAACGTGCAAAACAAAATCAAGAGAATAGTGATGATCATAATGCAATTGCAATGTGTGCTTCCCGATTGGCAATTGAGCGAGAATATCCTTTGAGATGGTAATCACCGCAGCATTTTCTTGAAAGGAAAATTCAGTCGTGGAAAAAGGGATCGCCATTTTGCCATACATTATTTTTTTAAGCGAATGTCCAAAACAATTTGTTTTAATTGAAATATCATAAGGAAATTTTTTATAAAAAAAATTCTGTCTGGGTTTTAAGGTTGGCTCAGGATGAATACGATGAAGTGTCAAATAATCAATGTCAATATTTCCCCAGCTTGCTTTGAGCTCAATGGTATTCACGCCTTTTTGAAGATGGGTTTTGGTGATTAAAAAATTCCACTCTGGCGAATAGCCAAAACCAATTTTCAATTCGATGCCATTTTTCACCAGCGATTGTTCCTTTTCTCCCTGTGGAGATCGATAACGAAAATCAAGATCATACCATGCCGAAGAATCAATTTGGATAATCCAGATGACGCTGCCTTTATTGCCCATTTTGAGATATTTGCCAGCAGAGGCAGTAGAATCGTTAATGAAAATCAGATTTGTGAAACTGGAATTTTCGGCTTCGTAAATTTGTTCTGTGAAAGAATTGCCGGAAGATGAAACTGTTGCCCATGAAAGAACCGAGCATATTGCGAATGCAATTAAAAGTAATATGCGTTTTTTCATTTACACCTCATCGCTCACTTCAAATTTTGCGTCAATTCGTCTTTGCTGCAAAGAAATTAGTTCGTCTCGATCCGAACAGTATTGAAATTAGAAAAATTCAGTCCATCTCGAATGATTCATCTTTTAGACTGAGTTTGAAGCAATTTTTTAAAATGATAATGCTCTCGCGTCAAGATTGCGTTGGCGAATGGAATCTCAAAATGGCGGAACTAACTCAAGCCAATTCATTTTTCGATCGAACAGCTAATGTCGAAATCGGTTTCGACAATGAATAAAATATACAATTAAAATTAAAAGTCAAGGAAAATCTTTGTTATGAATAAGACCCAATCCTTGAGTAGCCGATCGGTCTAGAAGGCATCGAGATGGGAATTCGCTATCGTTTGGCGATATTCTATTCAACCAGCAACATCTTTTTTGATTTCAAGAATACGCCAATCTGAAGCTGACAGATATAAATTCCGGAGCATGCTCTTTTCCCCAGACTGTCTATTCCATCCCAGGAAACAGAATGAGCTCCAGCCGTCTGAAGCCCATCCACGAGCGTTTTGATCTCCTGTCCCATGAGATTAAAAATCTTTAAAACCACATGGCTCGCTTGCGGTAGGGCATAGCTGATTTGTGTCGAAGGATTGAACGGATTGGGAAAATTTTGCATCATCAGAAAATCTTCTGGATGATTTC
>JALOPY010000140.1 GCA_025453735.1 bacterium
AAAATAGCAATTAGCATTTTCTCATTTACTAAGGAACATTTCTGCAATGAATAAAAATAGCTCATTACAATTGTATGAAAAGTTTTTTGTAGATAGGGATTTCGAGCGACTTGATTTGTTCCAACTGCTGGCGGAAAAATACGGGATCGAAAGCGCTTTATACCCTGGTAGCTATGTTCATATAACGCCGTCGTTCGTTTTTCCAGTTACAGTTTATATTGACTCCGACAAGAAGGCGAAAAAGTTTTTTAACGATCCAGCAATTTATGAATTTATTGCAAATCGAAAAATATATTCTCAAAATGCCGATGTCACTTTTTATGCCATGGATTATAAAAACGATCTTGGAATGAAGGAACAAAGTTTTGAGCTGCTGATCTCTCAATATGCAGGTTTCGTATCCCAGCATTGTAAGCGATATTTGAAACTTGGGGCGTTGCTTTTGGTCAATAACAGTCATGGTGATGCGAGCATGGCGTCGATTGATAACGATTATGAATTTATAGCTGTGGTGAATAAATCGAAAGGAGAACATCGAATGACTGAGAAAAATCTGGATAGCTATTTCATCCCCAAATCAAACATGAAAATCACAAAGGAATATCTTGAAAAAATTCAAAAGGGAATCGGCTATACAAAATCAGCGAGCGATCATATCTTCAGGCGGATCAAATAAAATGCATTCATTATGAAAATAGAAAATTGTAACACCTACGGCAAAAAGCCATATACCATAGCAGTCATTCATGGCGGACCTGGAGCGGCAGGTGAGATGACGCCTTTTGCAAAAGAGCTGTCAAGACAGTGGGGCGTTTTAGAGCCACTGCAAACGGCTGCATCAATTGATGGACAGTTGAAAGAATTAAAATCTGTGCTGGAAAAATATGGAGATACGCCAATTCAATTCATCGGATTTTCCTGGGGAGCATGGCTCAGCTATTTATTCGCTGCTAAATTTCCAGGTGTGGTTAAAAAGCTGATCCTGGTTAGTAGCGATAGCTTTGACGAAAAATATGCTCAAAAAATTCAAGAGACAAGATTGAATCGGATGAAGGAAGATGATCGAAAAAAATATCATTCTCTCATAAAGTTATTACGTGATCCATCTATTAAAAATAAAAATGATGCTTTGCAACAACTGGGTGAACTTTGTGAAAAGATAGATATGTTTGAACCAGTTGAAATTGGAATTCCCAAAATAGAATTTCGGGCAGATATTTTTCAAAGTGTGTGGCAGGAAGCAGCAGAATTAAGAAGGAGCGGCAAGCTGCTGGAATGGGGCAAGAAGATTCAGTGCCCGGTTGTTGCGATTCATGGCGATTACGATCCCCATCCAGCAGAGGGAGTCCGGAAACCTTTGGCTGCGGTACTGAATAACTTTCGGTTTATTGTGCTCAAGAATTGTAGGCACAAGCCCTGGATCGAGCGCTGGGCAAAGGATGATTTTTATCGAATTCTTAAAGGTCAACTTGAGATAGCTATTAACAACTAGAATTTCATACTGATTCCATCTGCCTGGGCGTATGAAATCAGTATGTCTATTGTTTTTACCCTGGAAAATTAATACTAATCTTCTCAAATATTCTCAGGCAAAAGACAATTTTTTCTCACTCTCAGGTTTAGCGCTGGGCATAAAAATCCAGAGCAAAATATACAGCCCAATGCCAAAGCCATAGATAACCGAGCTCGCCACAAACAGAATCCGCCAGCACCAGGAGGGAACAGCCGTATTATCACCCAGTCCGCCGCAGATGCCGCCGACCTTTTTATCGGTCGCTGATTTGGTCAGTTGATTCAGCCAATTAGTCTTGTTCGAATAATTTTGCGCTGCCTGTGCCTGATCCGATGGCATGAATATCCAGAATAACACATACAGCAATATGCCAATGCCATAAAAAAAAGCAGCAGCTATAAATAGCACCCGCCAAAACCAGGCTGGAATGCTGGTATGCTCACCCAGCCCTCCGCAAATTCCAGCAATCTTTTTATCCTCGTTGGATTTGCTGATTTGGTTTAGAAAGCTCTCTTTTTCCATAACTTTTTCTCCTTCATTATTCCAGACAGCAGATAATTTAGCTTTGACTTCATCGAAAATGCTTTGCAAAGTGAAATTTTTAGGCTCATTATTATTTTCATATTCAAATTTAAAATCTAGTGCTTCCGATAATAGCTTGAGCGTGTAGGATCTGGGATGAACATTTCCCGCCTCGATTCGCTGAATGCTTCTCACATTCATTTTGCACAGATAAGCCAGCCCATCCTGGGAGAATCCTTTTTGCCTCCGCAGCTCGGCAACTTTTTTTCCGATATCTGATCGATTCATTTTTTTGACTCCTTCATTTCACATTTCTTGATACGCAAAAATAAACAAAAGATTCCTATCTGGCAACGGTTTACCCACGACATTTTTACGACATTTAATAATAGGTGAAAATCTCAATTGTATAATCCGTTACAATCCTGCCACAAAATCTGCAGAGCGGTGATAGTTATTCCTATTGCTCAGTGCATAAATTTTGATAGTATAATCACCACGAGAAAGCCAGCTTCATAATAGCGAGAGTTGCACAACTGAATAAGATTGTCGGTATTTCGTAATCGTTCACCAGTGTCAAATGTCAAAATGATTTTTGCAGTTTAATGTTTTTGAAACCTTATTTTAGTCTTTTTAACCTTAGTAGAATGATAATCCACAAATTTTGACCTTAACACCTTATTATTCTCATCAAATAAGGTAATAAGGTTTGGGGGTCTGTAGATTTTGCCTGCTACTAAGGTTTTAAAACCAAAATAAGGTTATTTAAAAACCAAAAATTTAGATCACAAATGACTGATTTCAGATACAGGTGAACTGCTACGGTATTTCTTTTCAAGAAAAATTATATGACATAAGTTGTGGCTTTAAGCAAGGTCAATACATCAAGACCATTTCTGACTTCAGCGCTGCTTCAACAGCCCCATCCCGATCATAAATATCCTCTCGAAAATGAATCGTACCGTCTTCAGCGACGTAAGCGGTGCAATAGAAAAGATGAACAGGTAACGGCTCAGGAAGCTTGATCGAATAATTTTCAACGCTATCCAGGGCGGCGACAATTGCCTCCCTGTTCCACTTCGGATCGCCTTTCAACAGGTATTCTGCCAGGGCAATGGGATCTTCCAGTCGAATGCAGCCGGAGCTTTGCGCGCGCTGGAGCAACTTGAAATCTGAGCGGGTTGGCGTGTCATGCAAATAGATATCGTACGAATTGGGAAACATGAATTTGATGCGACCGAGCGCATTCTGTTGCCCGGCTGCCTGTCGAAAAAGATATGGCAGATTTTCTTTGGTGAGCGAGGACCAATCCACTGCGAATGGGTCAATTGGCTCGGAGTCATTCCATTTCCTTAATACAATGATATTGCGTGTTTTTAAATAGTTCGGATCCTTTTTCACCGCGGGCAAAATATCCTCGGTAGCGATGGTTGGCGGAACATACCAGAACGGATTCAAAACCAGGTAGGACATCTTCGAGCTAAAAACAGGAGTGCGTCGGTAATCCTTGCCGACCACGACGGGCATGTGCAGGACAGTCTGCCCCTTATCAACGACGTCCAGCGTGAAAGCGGCGATATTGACCAGAATATATCGCTCGCCGAGGTCTTTGGGAAGCCAACGCCATCGTTCCATGTTCACGGCAATTCGATGAAAATAATGCGCTGCCGGGACATTCAGCGCTGCTATGGTACCAGCTCCGACTTCGCCATCGGCGCGCAGTCCATGCCGATCCTGAAATTTTTTGATTGCCGTTTCCAGCGTATCATCAAACAGGGATTTCGCTTCGAGAGATCGTGAGTGTAAATCGCCAGACATGATCAGTCGCGCACTCAATGCTGATACATGCAGCCCGCGATCACTTTTTTTTATTGGCTGACCGGGCGGAACGATGGGCCAGCCACCTTGCAATGCAATGGATTTATAAAACGCCATCTCTTCACGAAGTTTCTCGTAGCAGGGAATATCTGGAAGCAAATTATTCAAAGCTCTCTGAATTTTTCCTGAAGCGAGCGCATTATTCAAAACTGTTACCATATCAGTTTCAGGGCGATCGGTCAGCCATTCGGGATCGATTGTCTCAGGATGCAATCTTCCGGAAAGGAGATGATTCCCATAAAGCAAAAATGCATCGGTGAGAAAAATTTCCAGGTATAGCAAATGCTCGATATGAACCGGCACTTTGGTTTTCAAATCCATGCCGAGCTTGCGCAATAGTGAATCCAGCAACTGGACATGATAATCTCTGGGATTCAGTCCTTCCCGATCCGCGGCATGAATCGCTCTGAGCAAGCTATCGCCTGATGGTATTAATCCTTTGTTATTCACCCAGGCCGGAATAAAATTTCGTTGTCGATAAAAGCGAGCCAATAAACTATCCGCACGGGTCGTGTCGCTCCCCGCCATGACCTGGGACGAATGAATTGAATGGGAATATTTTTCAGTAAGCTTTTCAGCAAGCTGATCTGTGAGACCTGGCTCGTGCTGAATCACAAATACGATGATCAAAACAATAGTTAGAAGCACAAAAGCGGCTAGCAGAATAATATAGGACAGCTTTATTTCTTTTTGCATCATTTTCCCTCCGTTTGAACGTGGAAATTAATAAATGTTACTCAGATTTGCAAGTCTTTTTTCCCGGATTTAAAATGGCGAGCTTAGTTTGAGAACCGAAATGAGTATCAATGATTTCAATATTTCCAATTTATCGAGAAAATCCTGATTCCTATTTCCTCTGCAATTTTACGACAATTTTATGGTATCGTAAAAAAAACATTGACAACAACTTTTTTTATTAGTATTTTAAGGTAGCAAACAGAATGATTAACGATTTTTAAAGGCAGAACTGAAATGAGAGAATTCGTTGAGTACATCGTTAAGCGCCTGGTGGACGAACCCGGGGAAATCGTCATATCTGAAGTAGTTGGAGAAAAGACCGTCGTTTATGAATTAAGAGTCGCTCAGGATGATATCGGCAATGTCATCGGAAAAAAGGGGCGCATCGTGCGATCGATCCAAACGCTGTTAAATGCCGTCTCAGCAAAGAACAAAAAGAAGAAGCCGATATTGGAAATTTTGAAGCAACCAAAACAAAGTTGATCAAAATATAATTGAGTTCACTCTAAAAACCAAATTTTAAGCGATGTCATCGTGAGCGAAGTGAAACGAAGCGAAATCGAAGATACGCCATTGGCGTGCCGTCCATTCTATCGGTCGAGATTGCTTCTCCGTAAAATAGCGAATCGCAATGACTGGTGTTAACAAAATTTTATGATTCTCGATCTTTTTAGAGTGGACTGATTGATGAATCATCAAATGGTTTTCTGCTATTAATTGAAAAGCACTAAATTTTTATTCATCTTATACCCTGAACCGGGACCTTTTAAATCCTGAACCTGAGTAATTACAAATTTTAACTTCACTTTTTGATTTTCTTCTTTCACTGCAATCATCTCATTAATAACCACAGCACAGACTCTACATGAATAATTTCTTGACATTATCATTTTATTTATCTATATTGAGCGTTAAATTTTGGTAATTGTTCTTCCTGTTTATCGGGTGAAGCAATACAGAATAAAAACTTATTGCATCCTGTTCGGATTCGCGAACAATAGTATCCCCCTAATTAAGGACCGTGAATCAATTAAGTTACTCATCTGGCAAAGCAATCTTGCTTTTCTATGAGCAAGGATCATTCGTAAATGGGACAGTTATTTAATTCGTGTCCTGAATGAATAAATGCAAATTTGATAATTGAGTCAAAAGGCTATTATGAAGCTATTACTCATTGCTAACCCTGTTGCTGGGAAAAACAAGGGCGACAAAGCGATAAGAGAGGCAATTCCCATCCTGGCAGAAAAGGGAATTCAATATGAAGTAAAAATATCGGAATATTCCGGACATGCCATTCAGATCGCCCGGGAATTCGATGCTTCGAAGTTCGATGGCATCGTTGCAGTAGGCGGAGACGGAACGTTATTCGAGATTTTGAATGGACTGCTGAAAACAAATCGTGATTTCGATCTCCCGATCGGACAGATTCCGGTCGGAACCGGGAACTCATTTATTAAAGACCTGGACATTCAGACTGTCGCAGATGCCGCAGAAAAAATTGCCGGTGGAACAACTCGAAAGGTTGATGTCGGATTTTTCAAATATCCCGAGGGTGAACATTATTTTATCAATTTATTGGGAACTGGTTTTGTTGCCAATGTTGCACATCGCGCGGGAAAATACAAAGCATTGGGACCATTAAGCTATGTCATCGGAGTCTTTGAAGAAGTTGCCCGACTGCATCCCATTCCAATGGAAATGACCATTGATGGAAAAATTTTTCAGCGGGACTACATTTTTGCAGAAATTTGCAATTCGACCAAAACCGGCGGCAATATGATCATGGCGCCTGATGCGAAAATCGACGATGGATTGCTGGATTTGATTTTATTGAATAATATTTCCAAGCTAAATTTATTAAAAGTGTTCCCCCGGATTTTTAAAGGCACCCATGTGAACGATTCGCATGTCGAAACTTTCAAAGGAAAACATATCAAAATCGTCACCGAAACGCCGCAGC
>JALOPY010000141.1 GCA_025453735.1 bacterium
TGAAGCCGGAAATCAAAGAAGATCCGGATGGATATTTGGATCATGATGGAATCCCCGACGATAGTCCTCCAGTAACTGTTGGTCTGGGATCTGCGGTTCTTACAGATTCGTTGATTGATAAAGATCCTCCTGTCGTAATTCATTCTCCAGTTCGGAGAGTAGAAGAAGCGAAGGATATTAAAATTAAAGCCGATATCTATGAGAATCATAAGCTAAAAGTTGCTTCTATTTTGTATCGTCCCGTCGGTTTCGATCGATGGAGCGTCGGAAAAATGATGCCGATCACTGGTACCCAGTGGGAAGGCGTTATTCCCGGGAGAAGCGTCCAGGAACAAGGCATGGAATATTGTGTTATTGCAGTTGATGAAGCAATAAGCGGAGTGGGCTATTCTGGATTACCGAAGCTCCCTGCTCGGGTTGAAGTCATCGGAAATCCGAAAATGTGGCGAATCCTTACTGGAACGGCTGCACTAATCGGTTGGGGTTCTTCAGGTTACTATATTTTGCGAAAACAAAAAAATTAGGGAGGGGAATATGAAAACGAATATTTTTAAAAGTGTTTTTATAATCC
This sequence comes from bacterium, assembly GCA_025453735.1. Lineage (GTDB taxonomy): Bacteria > Zhuqueibacterota > Zhuqueibacteria > Thermofontimicrobiales > Thermofontimicrobiaceae > JALOPY01. The sequence goes on from JALOPY010000141.1 coordinate 572, forward strand.
TTTTTCTGGCTGCGCTGATAGTTGGCGGATGTAGCTCTAATAAGCCTCAAATTGCAAACGAGGGAGAAGCGGGAACAGGAAATCAGGATTTGTCTGAAATCGATCAGCTTTTTGGCGTCCCCGATCAAGACAAAAAAACGGAACAAACTCCTGAGGAAGACGAGGTGCTTGAGCTTTTAGGAATAAAGAAGCCAGCTACAGAAGAAAAGCCTGCTGAGGTAGTTCCTCAAAAGGATGATCAACTCCAGAAAGAGCTTAGTGATTTGGAACGAAAGCTTGCGCAAAAAGACGCGGAAATATCAACACTCAAGTCAGATATATCTTCGAAAGAAGATAAAATAACTCAGCTTGAATCGAGCTCTTATAAACAGCAAGCACAACCTGCTTCAGGATACTCATCGACCGGTAGTTTTCGTGATGACTACCAGGCAGCATTAAACGAATATTATAATCGAAATTACAAAACAGCCATTCAATTGTTTGAAGAATTGTTGGCGAAGCATGAAACGAATTCATTTTCTGATAATTGTCGTTACTGGATTGGTGAAAGTTATTATGGACTGGGAAATTTTAACCAGGCAATAATAGAATTCACCAAAGTTTTTTCGTTCAGCAAATCGAATAAAGCAGATGCTTCGCAGTTGAAATTGGGACTCTGTTATTGGAAATTGGGAGACCGAGTCAGAGCGCGACAGGAGTTTGAGCGGCTGGTCAATGATTATCCAAAGAGCGAGTATGTCAGCAAAGCTGAGCAATTCTTATCAAAATTATAATAGTTCGTAGATCACAAAATGGAAAATTTTAAGGTCGAAGGGTGTTTATTTCCTTTCGACCTTTATTTTTGTGTTGACTTTTTCAAAAAAAAATATATATTAATGCTTTATAATCAATTCGATATTAATCTCGAACCAAGAATGAAATCGATATGCCAGAATTAATGAACGAACCTCCTCAGCTACGCAAAGATCCTATCATCGGAAGATGGGTGATAATCTCGACCGATCGCGGCAAACGACCTTCTGATTGGGTAGTTGATCCTGAAAAAAAAACCGGAGGATTTTGTCCTTTCTGTGCCGGGAATGAAGATAAAACTCCCCCTGAAATTATAGCGCATCGTAAAAACGGAACTGCTCCGAACACACCGGGCTGGTCGGTGCGCGTGGTATCCAATAAATTTCCCGCACTGAAGATCGAGGGAGAGTTAAACCGGAGAGGCGAAGGAATATTTGACCTGATGAATGGCATTGGCGCTCACGAAGTTATAATTGAAAGTCCGGATCATTTGCTGGAACTGGTAGATTTGCCTGTTGACCATATTCGAGATATTTTTTGGCTCTATCGAGAGCGGGTCGTCGATCTAAAACGTGACATGCGATTAAAGTATATTTTAATTTTTAAAAACCATGGCAAAGCCGCTGGCGCCTCGCTGGAGCATTCACATACCCAGCTAATCGCAACGCCGATCGTTCCCAAACGGGTAATTGAAGAGTTGGAGGGCGCACATCGCTATTACAGCTTTAAAGAACGCTGCATTTTTTGTGATATCATTCGCCAGGAAATGCAGTGGACTTCACGACTGGTCGTTTCCAATCCTAATTATGTAGTATTTGAACCCTTTGCTGCCAGATTTCCGTTTGAAACCTGGATTTTGCCAATAAAACATAGCTGCCGCTTTGAAGATATTTCTTATGAAGAAAGCTACGAATTGGCAGCTACAGTCAAAGAGTCGCTCCAGCGATTGAACAATGCGCTGGGAAGTCCGCCGTATAATTTTATCATTCATACTTCTCCGTTACAGGATAAAGAATATTTTGAGTATCATTGGCATATAGAAATTATTCCGAAATTGACTAAAGTCGCTGGCTTTGAATGGGGCTCGGGATTTTACATTAATCCAACGCCTCCTGAGGATGCTGCCAATGCATTACGAGCCGTGCAATTGTAAATTTAACCCATTATCAGAAATCATAGTGAACGATGCAATATGATTTTGAGAAATGAGCTGGTTAATCTTTTTTATTGAGGCAACGATGCAGCGAAAAATTAAAATCATGTATATTTCCTCAGTGATCGCTCCATTTGTAAAAATAAGCGGATTACCTGATGTTGCAAGAGCCTTACCCAAAGCTATTAAAAATATGAATCACGATATTCGCTTATTTACGCCGAAATATACTGCTATTAATGAGCGAAAATATACCCTGCGCGAGGTTATCAGGCTAAAAGATATTGATGTCACTTTCGGAAATAAAAAAATGAAAGCCAATGTAAAATCGGCTTTTCTGCCCGATTCCAAAGTCCAGGTATATTTTATCGAAAAAGAAGGGTATTTTAACAACATCGAGAATCCCGCAAATCCGCCGATACAGGAAGGCAGTGTTGATCAAGCGGAGCAGGTTGTCTTTTTTAATCGGTCATTATTTGAAGTTCTGAAAATTTTGCATTGGCAACCCGATATCATTCACTGTAACGATTGGCAAACGGCGTTGATTCCGCTGTTTTTGAAAACACTTTTTAAAGATGATTCCTTTTTTAATAAAACTAAAACTTTGTTCACTATTCATAATTGGGCAGACCAGGGGGTTTTTGAAAAAGAATTATTGCCATTGATCGATAATTCTGAAACAATGTTCTATCCTGATGGACCGATTGAATTTCAAGCAAAAATCAATTTTCTTAAAACTGGGATAGTTTTTTCGGATATAATAAATACTGTAAGTAAGTCGTATGCAAAAGAAGCCCAGCGCTCCAATGAATTGAGCTATGGCCTTCGACCGATATTGCGAAAACGAGCGAATGATTTTTATGGAATTGTCAATGGAATCGATTATACCGTCTGGAATCCGGAAACAGATTCATTAATTTTTCATCAATTTACCAGCAAAGACTTGTCAGGAAAGATCGCCAATAAAAAGAATCTGGTTGAAAGTCAGGGATTGAAATTCGATGAAAATAAACCCGTCATTGGAACAAATGTAAGACTTGCAGATCAAAAGGGATTGGACATTATTATTGGAGCACTTGATAAATTGATGAAATTGGATTTGCAATATATCATATATGGCACTGGAGATGAAAAATATCGCCAGATTTTCCAGACAGCAATTAAAAAATACCCAGGCAAACTGCGATTGATCCTCAAACATGATGATCAATTGATTCATCAATTTGCTGCCGGTTGTGATTTGTTTCTTATCCCATCACGAATTGAGCCATCCGGATTAGACCAGTTGTATAGTTTGCGTTATGGAACGATACCAATCGTGTACGCGACCGGAGGACTGTCCGATAATGTTAAGAATTATGATCCCCTTACGAAACGGGGTTACGGATTTGTATTTAGTGAATATTCACCAGAAGCATTAGCCGCAACGACAAAAGGGGCGATTGAGTTGTACCATGATAAAAACATCTGGAACAAGCTAATTGAACGCGCGATGAAGTTAGATTTTTCATGGGATTCATCCGCGGAAAAGTATGTTAAATTGTACAATACATTGGTTACCTGAGGATGCAACCAATGTATTCGCGAGGAATATCGTGATTTTTTACATTGTTGAAATTGACTAACTTCTTGTAAAATAATCGACTTACTTTGTTCCATGTTGCAACATTGTTTCGATTCAGTACAGGAATAAATAAAACGCATGATCGGGTAAAATTAACAATTGATTGATAAATTGGAAGATATGTAAAACATCTGACGAGTGAGTTAATGGCATTGTATTTGCTTGGCAAGAACGCGAATCAGGCTCTTTATCTGAATACAATGTTCATGATTGATGTTTTTGCATAATTGAGTCATCGAACAGAACAAAACGGATGAAGAATGCCAATGCAGGGAATTGAAGTAGCCCTCAGCAAAATCGGTGCGAGGGGTGACATCGCTCTAGTAAAGATTAGAGGATATATCGATACGACAACTTCCAGTGAAGTGTCGAACCAACTCAATAAACTTATTAATGAAGAAAATTATTTATTAATTGTCGATATGGGCGGTGTCAATTATGTTAGTAGCGCTGGTTGGGGTGTATTTGTCGGGGAAATTCGGAGAATTCGTGAAAATGGCGGTGACCTTAAGATTGTACAAATGACACCTGATGTCTATGAAGTATTCGAAATGTTAGAATTTAATCGAATACTTGAGTATTATGATAATATTGAAGAAGCTGTGAATGATTTTGATATTTGCATCGGACTTGACATCACGAAAAGCATCCAGCATCAAACAGCAGAAACTCCAGCCGATTCAGCAGTTACATCGCTTCCATTATCAAGAACCGCTGCGAAAGCAAGCTCAAGTAAAGGTGATCGCAAAACAAAGTCGCGACAGCCATTCACGAAACCGAAAATCAACGAAACCACATTACCGCTCGTCGAAAAAATCAAAATATTGGTCGTTGAAGATCCGAATGACGGCGCATGGCAGATTAAGAAGAAATTGAATAGCCAGCGATTCGGATTTGAAAATGTTGGTTTTTTGAAAATCCGTGATATTTTAAAAAAATACAACATGGAAACCAAAGAAAAGCGATATCGATTTTATCGTTCACGATAGAGCAGTACCAAATGGTTTTGGTTGCGAATACTTTTTTAATTCGTAAAACCCCTGCATTTTTGATTCACAAAAATACAGGGGTTTTATTTTAGCACAAATCAAAATTTGAGGTATCAATGAAAACAAGACAACATCGACCTGGAATGGGGGCTGCGTTTGTCATCAGTGTTTTATCGCTCATTATGTTTATGAATTTTTCTACAACCTGTCGCGCGCAAAAATCAGGAGCAAGCAACGAATTTTATCCTGGAGACGCTGTTCGGATTTCGGTGATTGAATTGGATCGAAGCCCTGACCGAAAAACGATCGATATCAATGGGGATTATACGATCAGCACTATGGGGCAAATCCTGCTCCCGATTATCGGAAATGTCAAGGTGGTGGGCTATGATCGAATTGGTCTTGCAAAATACCTGGTTGAGCTGTTCAGCCCGTATTTGAGAGAGCCATACATTTCAACGACGCCGCTGATTCGGGTGACACTGATGGGTGCCTTTAATAAACCAGGCGCCTATCGAATCAGTCCGGAGAGTTCACTGTGGCAGCTTGTTGAGATGGCGGATGGTCCAAAAGAAGACTGTGATCTCAATAGCATTCGAGTTGAACGTGGCGGCAAAGTGGTGATCAAAAACCTGTTAAGCCAATTTGAAAGAGGATATTCTTTGCAGGATATTGGAATAAAATCAGGTGATCAAATTTTTTCGCAAACTCGATCGAGCTTTGGTTTTCGTGATATTATGAATTATACCTATTTTATAATGACCGGGGTCTCATTATATTTTAGCATTAAAAATTACTCGAAATAATTTCTTTATGAGGAGAGCTGCTCATGCCGTCCGCGAATGATTTGTTTTTTGAAGATGACTCGGCTGAAGAACAGGGCATCGATATCAAAAGATATTTGAAAGTTGTTCTAAAATGGAAATGGTTGATTCTTGGCGTAATCATGGTCATTTCCATTCCCTGGCTGATTTATTTGAAAGGATTGCCACCCACTTACGAGGCAACCTGCCAGATTCGCTTTCGCAATCTGGAACGGGAGGGTGCTCCGATGATTAGTGACAGCCGAATCACCGAGCTCAAAAGTCGTACTTTTGCAGAAAAAGTAGTTGCGCAGTTGGGTCTAAGTTTGAGCCTGGAAAGTGATGACGATTCTGTGCATCGGAGAAAATTATTTGAAGAATTCAATACTACACGAGAGCCAGAATCCGGCGATTACCTTTTTCGATGGCAGGATGATGGCATCTATAAAATATTTCGAATTGTCGAGAACCGAGAATTTTTGATTGATGAAGGGGCGCTATTGCAGGCTCAGACAATGCCGCGCAAAACCAACGCGGGCTTTACGTTTCGCCTGACTTCAGATTTTTCCAACCTTCCGCATGAGATTCATTTTGTCATCCATCAATTTCGAAGGTCAGTGGAGTCGTTTCAGAATAAAACTGAAATTACCATTTGGGGTGGCAATATTTTAAAAATC
>JALOPY010000722.1 GCA_025453735.1 bacterium
GTTATGACCGAAACCAGAACCGCTGTCAATCCCGGTCTCACCTATATCGGTCTCGATAACTACCAGTGCGGGCGCGATACAGCCGCCGAGCTGATCAAACGCGCCGGGACAACCGGGAAAGTCGCCCTAATGGGTAACTGGGGAGCCGCAAACACTGACGCCAAGCTCAGAGGCGTAAAAGATTACCTTGCTGAGAACTCTGAATGGGAAGTCGTTGTTGAAGCCGATGACAAAGCTGCAACCGCAGATGCCATCGAAGCAGCGAAGAGCGTTTTCAATAATTATCCCGACGTCAATGCGGTTGTTGGGCTGGATTCCAGCTCCGGTACCGGTATCGCCATGGCTATGGACGAACTGGCAATCGAACCGGGTTCTGTAAAGGTTGTTGTTCATGATAGGGAACCCGCTACACTGGAATACATCCAGAAGGGTTACATCGATGCAACACTCATCAACAAAACCGCTACAGATGAATTCATGGCCATCCTCGTTATGGAGGATTGGAACAATGGTGGATTGAAGAATATCCCGGTTTCTTCAGACAATGCAGCCGCCGGTGTCAACCCTGTTCCGGAAAACATGTATAATACGGCAGCGGTCATTGATGCCAATAATGTTGAATACTTCCTTGCTGAGAATATGCCCGTTATTGAAACCGATCTGTATAACTACTAATCTTCAGCTTTAACGATATTTAAGTCGAAAGGTGTATTAACCATATGCCTTTCGACTTCTTATTTCAGGCACTAAAAAAAATGGATAGCTAAAGAAGTCCTGTATTGGGAAAAGAAGTTCTGTATTGGGAGTAGAACAATGTTATCAAATCCAGTGCAAAGCAAAACAAAAGTAAAACTAGCTCCAGCATTTGGAGATGACGATTTCATTGAAATTCGTGAAATTTCAAAAGCCTACGGTGCCGTCAAGGCACTGAAGGGTGTCAGTTTTGGAATAAAAAAAGGGGAAGTTCACACATTACTCGGGGAAAACGGCGCCGGTAAATCCACATTGGTAAAGATCATTATGGGCGAAGAATCACCAGATTCCGGCGAAATTATTATTGGTGGAAAAACAATCAAAATCTTTTCACCTGAGCACGCCCAAATGATGGGAATTTCGATGGTGCACCAGGAATTATCCATTTTCGATAATTTGACCGTAGCTGAGAATATATTTCCCACCCGCTATTTTACAAATACGATAGGTACCATCAATTGGCTCTCACACTCGCGCAGCAGCAAATGGTCGAAATACTCCGCTGCATCAGCAATAATCAGCAAATAATTCTGCTTGACGAGCCTACTTCCGGGTTAAATAACGATGAAACCTGCAAACTTATGCAGATCATTCGTGACTTACGCGATAAAGGGATTACGATCATTTACATCTCCCATCGAATCAATGAAGTTCTGGAAATTAGCGACAGAATTACGATATTACGGGATGGTAAATATATTTGCACGTATTTAAATGATGGTAATCTCACCGAGGATGATCTCGTGAGCGCGATGGTTGGGCGTGAGTTATCAGAAAGTCTTTACTCCAAGAAGATTTTTATCGATGCAAGCGCAAATCCGGTTTTTTATAAGGTAGAAGGACTCTCAAAGAAAAATGCGCTAAATCCGATTGGATTTGAGCTTCACGAAGGTGTGATCACTGTATCCCAGATGATCTATGGACTTGAGGGAAAGGATACTGGAGAGATCACGTTCAAGAATGAAAAACTTACGAAGATCACACCGCCAGAGCTATTAAAAAAGAAAATCCTTTACCTGAATAATAATCGAAAAAAAGCAGGCCTTTTATTGGGCAGTGGCGCAGCAGATAATATGATGATGCCCAAGATGGATGAACTATCCACCTTGTCGTTTCTTAATAATAGTGCAATTGCTGATTACACCGAAAAATACATCCGCCTTTTTTCCATAGTAATTCCGAATATTTTTGAAAAACCACGCAATCTCAGTGGTGGCAATCAACAGAAGCTCATGATTTCGATGTGTATCGGCACAAATCCTGAGCTGATGATCGTGAATGAACCAACACGTGGAATTGATGTGGGTGCAAAGAGCGAAATTCATAAGTTTATTTTAGAAGCAGCTAAGCAAGGGACCGGATTCATCATTTTCAGCTCCGACCTTCCCGAACTTATGGGTCTTTGTGACAGGATCTATGTGATGAAAAATAAATCAATTGTTGGGGAGTTAGCGGGGGACCAAATTGATGAGGAATCCGTTTTTGCCCTGGCTGCGGGAAGCGGGAGGTGTTAACCAATGAATACCGACACATTATCGACATCAGCACCCATCAGCAGGAAAAAGAGCTTCAATTTTGGTTCATTTACCATAATTGCCATCGCTTTGAGTCTGTTCATCTTCCTTTCATTTGCAAGCGACACATTTCTTTCCACTAGAAATATCTACTCCATTTTGTATGGCGTGTCATTCCAGTTTTTTGCCATCATCGGCTTCACATACCTGATGATCATGGGTGAGATCGACCTTTCAGTAGGATCGGTCTACGCTTTTTCCGGTATGTTTATGGGATACCTGATGGTAATGATGAAAGTGCCGCTATTACCCGCGATGGGTATCTCACTATTGGTTTGTGTACTCATGGGAATGTTGACAGGTTTTCTGGTTGTCCGGTTCAGGCTTAATTCCATGATGGTGACTATCGCCACGTTGACGCTTATTCGCGGATTATCTTCCTATTTTGTCAAAGCCATGTACGGCGCGACTTATCCGCCTGCCATGCGTCATCTTTCAAAAATTGAAATCGGAGATGTGTATATCACCATTATCGCCATGGTTGTGCTGGTTATTGTTCTTGAGATCCTGCTTAAGAAATCTGCGATGTTTAAAAGGATGTATTTTGTTGGAGAAAACCGCCAAACAGCAAGGATCTATGGGATTAAATCTGATCGAATAAAAATCGCCATGTTTGCCATATCAGCCTTGGCCGCTGCTGTGGGTGGTATTTTGATTTCTTCCCGTGTTTCCTATGCTGACACGGCAATTGGGCTGGGACTTGAGTTTCAGCTTCTTACCGCTGCAGTCCTTGGGGGAGCCAGCCTTTATGGTGGAAAAGGCAGCATTCTTGGATCGTGTATCGGCCTAATTTTCCTGGCAACAATTCTTAATGGGATGGTGATTTTCAATATCGAGCCGCTCCTCCAGCAATTGATTATTGGAGTGATTCTTATCATCTCTGTTTTCATTGATACACGCCTGAATAGGGGTAATTAAGGATCAATCTATGGAAAAGAAATTAACATTTCAAAGTTCGAGGCAGAAAATTTCGGCGATTTTTAAGAAAAACGAGGCCGTTTCTGTCACTCTTGCTGTCTTGTTATTTTTAATGCTGATCATTTCCACGCCATATGCTTTAGATCCGGCAAATATCGATGCGGTGCAAACCGCTATCGCACCTTACGGAATAATGTCTATAGGCATGATGGTGCTCCT
>JALOPY010000142.1 GCA_025453735.1 bacterium
CAACGATTATCAATTTACCGCGATCTTCCAACCAGATTCGCTGCATTATGAAATCGTCATTAATGAGATCAATTATAACAGCTTAGATAGTTTCGATCCAGGCGATTGGATTGAACTATACAATCCCAATAAAGATACCGTCGATCTTAGTGGCTGGCATTTGAAAGACGATGCTCTAGATCACGATTTCCAATTTCCGGCTGGAACAATAATTGTTCCGAATGAATTTTTAATTGTCTGTCAAAAAAAGCGGGGTTTTCATTCCCTGTTTCCTGTCGTGACGAACTATATTGGAGACATGAATTTCGGATTGAGCAGCGAGGGCGATGAGGTCAGAATTTTCAACCCGCTGCTCGATTTAATTGATTCGGTCAGATATGATGAAAATCATCCCTGGCCCCGGGAAGCGAATGGCACCGGGGCGACGCTTGAACTGCTCGATAAAAATCTGGATAACACAATCGCCGGGAACTGGCAGGCGAGCGCTGGTTATGGTTCACCAGCAAAGGCGACACTCGCATTGCCGGTGGTCACGCGTTTGGTCGCAATGGATAGCAGCGGATCAGCCCTGGTCACCCAGCGCCGTGATATTTTGATTGCAATGGAAGGACATGACTTTGACGGTGAAATCGCAAAGTGGCTTATCAGCGAAAGCAATGCGCTGCCTGAGGTTCATGATTTTGTTCTGACAAGTCAACCGGATCATTACCATATTCATGGCAATGAAGGGAATGTAACACTGTTCGGCTGGGCGCTGGACAATGACAATCAAATAAGCCGAATGACAGATACGTCACGAGCCAACATTCTGCTGGTTCTCAGAAACGACCGGTTTGCCATATCCGGCAAAGCGGCATATCTTCAGAATCAACACGCGATAGCCGATCTGGAGGTGCAACTGACTGAATCAAACATCGTGATCAAAGATACTACCGATGGGCTGGGCAGCTTTTATTTTACTAATTTATATCCAGGAACGGTTCGGCTGGAAACCATTAAAACCGGAGATTGGCGCCACGCTATCTCTGGCGTGGATGCGCTGCTAATTTTATACGATCTGGCAAATATGTTTAAATTATCCAGGAATTCAATGTTAGCAGCAGATGCCACCGAAGATGGCAAAATTACCGAAGCAGATGCTCAGGCTATCCTGCGTTTTTTAACATTGGACCCGGAAAACAGCGGAGGTGCAGGAAAATGGTGCGCGATTCCCCGGGATACAACTTACCTTCTCAATGCCAACGCGCTGTCAAATTTTCAATGTTATCTGTTAGGTGACGTGAATTTGGATTGGGATTTACATGGTGCGCCTGGAAATGACTCGCTCAATGCGAGAGATTCCATCGATATTATTGTGCAATCTTATGATGTCACAGTGAATGACAAGCAATTTGTGAAAGTCCCTATTGTGCTTCGTCCCAAAAATGAATCGATTCATTCGCTGCTATTTAGCTTAGAATACGATCCCCAGGTCTTGAAATTTGCTTCGCTTCAAAAATCGAATGCACTAAATAACTTCATCGTTGAAGTCAATGCCAGGGAGCGCGGCGCGATTCACATTGCGATGGCTGGAATAAAAGGAATTCAGACTGATGACGTAATATTAGAATTCAGTTTTCAATCTGAATGGGCTGCAAATGTGACAACCACGGAAATAAAGTTGAATGCTGTTGAAGCCAATGATCAGGATGTTATAAATGTGCTGAATGGCAAAATCTTTTTATCCTCGCCTGACGCAGAGTCCGTGCCGACAAGATTCGAGTTATTTCAAAATTATCCCAATCCATTTAATCAGGACACACAGATAGTCTTTCAAATTCCCAATGCCTGTCACTTGAAGCTTACTGTGTTTAACCTGAACGGTGAAAGAATCAGAACGATAGTGAATGAGATTAAACCTGCTGGAAAATATCGAGTCACATGGGATGGAAAAGCGGATAATGGTGAAACAATTTCATCAGGCATATATATTATTAAAATGAAAAGTGACGGATTTGAGAAGGATAGAAAATTAATTCTGCTAAAATGAGAAAAATTTTCCGCCACACAGCAACCTTATCGAAGTCAATAAGACTAGAATTAAAAATTGTTAGTCAGACTTTCGTTGGCTTCAGTTTAGCAATTTTCTTAACCAGTAATGAAAAGGCGGCAGGTAAAGACTGAATTTGCCGCCTTCGGCATTTATCCCACCTTACTTTAGAGACATGAATTAAATAAGCTTCCCATTTGCGTATGATCTTTGCTCAGAGAGAGACAAGATTGCTTTATCACATGAGTTACTAAATTAATTCACCGTCCTTAACTCGTGACATGAAGAATAACCAGCCTTTTTGCACCCAATCCACTGATGTCGCATAATTACAACTTCCCTTTCAGATAAGTCTTTCGTAGTAATCATGACGAGCCAGAATGGCAATTTCTTGATCGGTTTCGGTCATTGGCTTTGTTTAAGTGAGAGTCAAAATTTTTTTTTCAAAGAAAATATTTTCTAATAAGCAAAAATAATACTTGACTTATTGTAATCTTTTATATACATTATGTACACAATAAACAACTTTATTCTCACCAGTCTGACCCAACAAGGCTATGGAAAACAAAGTAAGATATTATCGCTTTATGAATAACGAGATGACTCAGCAAGAGGTGGCTGACAAAGCTGGCGTCGCACGCCAGACGATTATCGCCATTGAAAAAGGCGCGTTTAATCCGTCTGTCAAGCTGGCGCTGAAGCTGGCACGGATTTTTGGCGTCACGGTTGAGGAGGTCTTTGCTCTGGATGAAAATGATTAAGGACTGTGAATTAAGTGAGTTACTCATTTGATAAAGCAATCTTGCCTTTCTATGGGCAAGGATAGTTTGCAAATAAGAAAGTTATTTAATTCACGTCCCGAAGGCGGTGAGATCAAATAGCTTGCCCATTTTAATTTGATCGTTTTTTAAGAAATAACATCTTAAAAATGTGAAATGATAAATGTATAATATCTCACCCCCTGATCAGATCATATTTTAATCGTCGGAGGATTTATGAAAAAAACCATTCCAGTATTGAAAAGCTTATGGTTTTTTATGATTATCATGCTGGTTATAATAGGCCGAGATATCTATTTCCCTGTACTCGTCCTTTTAGTCCTGTTCGCAGTGTTCGCCCCGCTCATTCGGGAGCTCAAATTCAAAGCTGATCTAGACGAGCGACAGATTTATATCAGTCACTATTCCAGTCATGTCGCTTATTTCACCTATTCCTTTTTGATCGCGTTCGTTGTGTTGGGGGAATTGATGAAGCAGGGACAGGTGACACTGCTCATTTTTTTTATGCTGCTGCTGATTCCTTTAGTATTTAAAATTTTGATCATCTTTATTAAAAGATATGGCTCTAACATGAAACGACTTTCTGATTATTTGCAGTTATTTTTCAGAGGGATCATTCCGTCCCATACAGCAGATGAACGGCAGCATGTTGTCGGAAATTTTTCCAGCCATATCGCTTTCTATGTGTTTTTAACGCTCACGATTTCGGTCATCTTTATTAATTTCATTCGAGTCGGCACAGAGCCGCCCACGCTCTGGTATATGCTATTAATTGTTCCTTTGCTAAGCAAGTTATTCACCAGCTTTTTCATGACCTACGGTGCGGTGCGAGGCGCGCAATTTATCGGATCGACGATCGTGCTATTATTCTCCATATTCATTTTGCTTTCACATGGCTTGAGTCTCGACTCGCTCATGGAAGCTATTCCTTTTATTATCATTCTCACCGTAATCAGTCTGGCGCAAAAAATTCCACGAATCGCCGGAGCAATTTTAGTATTGCTCGCCATCGGATTGGGTCTGTTTTTCTATGTCCGGGTCTGGTCACGTATGGATATTTATCTTTGTATTTTAATGTTTTCACTGATTCCGATTCCTGTTTTTTTAAGCGGCATGGCATTGTTGATACATCAGAGGTTAAAAATTTAGGAATTAAGAACCAATAATAAAATTTCGAGCTGACTATAATCAAAAAATCCATCAACGCATCATTAGTGACCGGTCAATAACCTGATGATTCGTCTGTTATAACGTAAATACAGTACTGTCATTTTATGAACAAGATTTATTTCCTGCTCATATTGCTCGTCCTGATCGTTGCGTGTACACTCCTCCAGAAAGACGAGACAAAGAGTGTCCAGATTCGGATTATTCCGGAATCTCTTCCCGCTGATTCACAAATCTTTTTAACGGGTAATCGTTCCGAATTGGGTGATTGGGATTCGGCTGGTCTTTCTCTTGATCGGCAAGCGGATGGGAGTTGGACAACAACATTGACACTCCCTGCTGGAACAAATATCGAGTACAAAATTACTCGAGGTTCATTGCAAACGGTGGCTGTTGCCAGGAATGGAAATGATTTGTCGAATTTCCAGCTCGATGTGAAACGAGATGCAACGATTAGCATTAACGTCGCTCATTGGCGAGATGAAATCGGTGCAGTTTGTATTATACTTGCAGACAGCTCATGGCAACCTGAAGACATAAATTTAAATTCTAACTGGAAATATCACCCTGGCGATGATCCATCTTGGGCTGATCCGGCACTGGACGATAGTGGTTGGGATTTGTATGGTCCAACGATTCGGTACGATGAATTGCCAAAAAGCGGCTGGCAAGGGATCGGCTGGTTTCGACTACATGTTCAGGTCGATTCTGCCCTGTGGAACAAATCCCTCGCCATGTTCATCCGGCAGAGGGGCGCCTCAGAAGTGTTCATCGATGGACAGTTAACCTACACATTCGGAAAAGTCGGGCGAACGCAGAGCGAAGAACGACGGTTCGAAGACCGAAATCCCCAGGTTCTGATTTTCAGTCCCCAACCCGCACACGTCATTGCTGTTCGTTACTCGAGTTTTTCAGTAGGGAAATTTTTACAGAGCGACGATATCGGATTTTCGATGTCCGTTACTGGTTTGAGCAAGGCAATTGCCTGGCGTACGGAATCTCTCGAGCGCGACATAGTTTCAAGGATTATCCTCACCATGATTCCTGCTGCACTGGCGTTGCTGCACCTTTTGCTCTTTGTTTTCTACACCCGCTTCAAAGAGAACCTGTACTACGCAATTTGCATGATTGGTTTCGCTGTTCTCGGATTCTTTCGGAATACAGCGAATGCCGATTCCGTGGTGTTGTGGTCGCTCATCCAGGCACCGGTCGTGAATTTGACGGTCATATTTGGACTGCTTACCGCTTATGAATTGCGATACCGAAAATTCCCAGGAAGAATGTGGCTCTATATGTTTATGGGAACAGCATTATCAATTTGGGGTTTTTTTCAGTGGAACGAGGCAACCTCTCATCTGACGGATGTCTTCAAAGTAATTGCCCTCCTTGAGATAATAGCAAGCTACTTGCCAAAAAAGTCTGAGAGCAAGCTGCTCAAAAAGGATCAGGCGAGCCTCTGGATTATTGGGATCGGAATATCGATTCTCGCATTGTTTGTCTTTTATGATCTTTTGGTAACCTACAATGTCATCGCACCGAAAGGTGGATACACCGGGACATATATTTACGGCGTCGTTGCCATGAGTATTTCCATGTCGATCTATCTCTCACAGCGGTTCGCCTGGACAAATACAGATCTTGAGCGGCAGCTTGTTCAGGTGAAGGATCTCTCACAAAGGGCGCTCGAGCAGGAACGTCACGCCAGAGAGGAAGAGATTGTTCGTCGGCTGCTCGAGGCTGATAATTCCCGTAAAACTCAAGAACTGGATGAGGCGCGCAAGCTTCAATTGTCAATGTTACCCAGGATTCTTCCAGCTATTCCTCATCTCGATATTGCTGTATACATGAAGACAGCAACCGAAGTCGGAGGCGATTACTACGACTTCGCCGTCGGACCTGATGGCACACTCACGGTAGCGATTGGCGATGCAACGGGGCATGGCGCTAAGGCAGGGACGATGGTCGCTATTGCAAAGAGTTTGTTCCACGAATTTTCCACCATCCCAGAGATAGTCGAAGTGTTTGAGAAATCTACCAGCAGCATTAAGAGATTGAACCTGGGAGCATTATATATGGCAATGATGCTGGTAAAAATTAAAGATCAGACGATGGTAGCGTCATCTGCTGGTATGCCTACACCATTGATTTACCGAGCCGCGACAGGAGAGGTTGAAGATCTGGAGCTAAAGGGAATGCCACTGGGTAGCTTTAATCACTTTCCATATAATCAGAAAGAGCTTCAGTTATCTCCTGGAGACACAGTTGTTTTAATGAGCGATGGTTTCCTGGAGAGGTTCAACGATGAGATGGAGACCCTGGAAGATTATCGTGTCAAAGAGATCATCAAGGAAGTCGGCGATAAATCACCCCAGGAAATCATTGACCACCTCTCGAAAGAGAGCGAAGCATGGGCGAATGGTCGCCCGCAGAACGACGATGTGACTTTCGTTGTCTTAAAAGTTAAGCGCGATAGGTGATGTTTTCATTCAATAAAAAATTCAATCAGAGAAAAAAATGAGTTATGCATTGATAACAGGTGCTTCCAGCGGGATAGGTTTTGAGTTCGCGAAATTATTTGCAAAGGATAACCATAATCTTGTCCTGGTAGCGAGACGTGAAGAGA
>JALOPY010000723.1 GCA_025453735.1 bacterium
ATACATCCTTCTTAAAACCCTTTTCAATTTCATCAAAAATACCATCGATCCTTCATTTGTTAATCCCTGTGATACAACTTTATTGAAAAAGACGTTTCGCCATTCCAAGGGCCGCCAATGGTCTATTCTGGAAAAAGACATGGTGGATGAGTGTATCTTCAAAACCGATAAACCTCGAAACCGACTGATGCTTGAATTAATGGCCAGAGGCGGCATGCGAATCGGTGAAGTCTTGAAACTCAGAGCAATGGATGTGGATGATTGCAAGTTGTTTCTTTTAAATCCAAAAAGCGGGCGTCCAAATGAATTTGTTTTCATCCCTAAAAAAATTGCCGACAGGCTCAAGGATTATATCCGCTCAAATCAGATTGAGTCCCATCAGAGGATATTTCCCTTGGGCTATACCGGCGCACGACAAATCGTCAAAAAAGCCGGCAGAAAGGTCGGTGTTGAAATCAGCCCGCATGATCTTCGTCGGCATGCTGCCACTTTTGCCAGCCGATCCGGTGCACCCAGCCGATCCGGTGCACCAATCGAAATTGTCAGCAAAATCATTCTGAGACATGCTAATCTTTCAACAACACAGCGATATCTGGGCAAAGTAAGCGATACAGAAGCGATGCGATGGATTGAAAACGTATTCAGTTAATTGACTAAAACCGGGGTCGGGCTTTCATCCTACCCCGGTTTCCATAACTTCAGTATGGTGCAATGCCTTAATAACAAAATTAGCAGTGTCGGAGTCATTAATAGTGCTCGCTATTAAATTTCATCTTATTTGTGAAGCATGCAATAGCTTCCCGATACCTATCCTCAAAAAATGGCAACCGCTATATATAGATATCCGAAAATGAAAAATCCGACCAGGTTTTTATCGAAAGTGATCACCTAAAAATGAATTCCCAATACTTGCGGTTTTCCGCTATGTCGCATATGACCATGCCCACCTGGTTTAAAAAAGAATAACCTTACTTTTCAAACGAATATCTGGTATTGAAAATAAAGATAAAACTGATATAAATAAATTATGAAGAAGCGAATATACATAGAAACAAGCGTGGTGAGCTATTTCACTGCTCGTCCAAGCCGCGACATTATGATAGCCGGCCATCAGGAGGCTACAAGGGAACTTTGGCCTGAGTTTACAAAAAAATACGAGACATATATTTCGGCACTCGTGTACGACGAGGCCAGAAAAGGTGATCCGAGCTTAGCGGCGATGCGGTTGAAAGCAATTAAATCATTTCCAATGCTTGATATTGACGACGAAGCTAAAATTCTTGCAGAAAAGATTATTGCCAATAGGGGTATACCTGCAAAATATCCGGAAGACGCCCTTCATATTGCAGTTGCTGCTGTTAATGGTGTCGAGGTAGTTGTTACTTGGAATTTTGCTCACTTAAGCAACCCGTTTACTCGATTAGCGGTCAGACGTATTGTCGAAGACCAAGGATATATTTGCCCTGAAATCTGTTCACCTGAAGAATTATTGGAGGCCGATAAATGAAAGATCCTATTGTAGAAGAAGTGCGTAAGTATAGAATGAAACATACCCGGAAGTTCAGAGGCGATCTTTCTGCAATCTGCGCTGATTTGCGTTCCATTCAGTCCGCATCAGGATACAAGGTCATCCGTCTAGCTCCAAGGAAAATTGAGCCGAAAAAAGTATCCAGCCGACGTATAAAAACGATCGGCTAATGCATCTCGTTGCAACAAACTTTTGAAAGTGCTCGGCGCCAAATATTTTCATTTATTCAACACTTCAATAGCAATCCATCAGCTATCCTCAAATTTTGGCGACCACAAGATACAGGACTGCCTCAAAATAAAAAATAGTTGACAGGTCTATTAACTAATCCTCATTGCTGATAATTTTGCATTAGTGTCACTCAATAACCGCATGGATGCACAGACAACCGGGGACGCCAGCGAAACCTTTAAAGCAGTGGCTGAATAGCTCTCTAAAAATGGAGAATTCAAATCGCTTAAAGAATAGAGAAAGGAATCCCAACAATTATTTGACGGTACGTCGCTATTCGCGCTGCCAGGAAAATAACGTTATATGCAAAAAAATCTTTCAATTATAGTTACGAATGTGTATGATATAGTCAAACAATACACATGGGAGGCAACAAATGAGAACAAATGTTGTTGTAGATGACGATTTGATGGCGTCAGCCCTCAAAGTATCCGGTCTAAAAACAAAAAAGGATGCTATAGAAGAGGGATTAAAACTATTGGTGCAAGTAAAAAGCCAAAAAGAAATTAAGCGATTTCGTGGAAAACTGAAATGGTCTGGCAGCCTCGATCGATGAGATGAGGTTAGATAAATGATTCTCATTGATTCGTCAGTTTGGATTGACTACTTCAACGGTATCCAAACATCTCAAACGGACTGGCTTGATTCATCATTAGGGAATACACCCATTATTATTGGCGATCTCATCCTAACTGAGGTCCTGCAAGGATTTCAGAATGATAAAGATTTTAAGATAGCTAAGGATCTTCTCTTGAGAATCCCATTCATGACAATGGGCGGGCAGTCATTAGCGTTAGAGAGTGCCATGAACTATAGATTTTTGAAAAGGAAGGGCGTCACCGTAAGAAAGACGATAGACATTATTATTGGAACTTTCTGCATCCACAATCAGGTTACATTGTTGCATTGTGACCGTGATTTTGATCCTATGGTCAAGTTTTTGGGCTTGGAAATAATCGACATATAGCAATCCAATCCATCGGCCCCACGTCCCACGGGTCGGTGATCTTAGCGTTAGCCGCAAAATAAAACCATGATACAAACAAATATTTCGAAAATTCAATATTACGGTCAAAAGAACGAGCGCCGGAACTGGAATTTTAGATCGTTCTTAAAAAGCCTTGATATTGATGAAACCAAAGTCGACGCTATCGTTCATGAAATTTATCAAGATATTGTTTCTCAAATTGACTGTAAATCATGCGCAAATTGTTGTAAAGAAATGCGACCGCTCGTTTTAGAAGATGAAATTCAACCAATAAGTAATAAATTTGGAATATTAAAAGAAGAATTTAGGAATAAATATTTGGAAAA
>JALOPY010000143.1 GCA_025453735.1 bacterium
GAACCGGTGAGCCGCTGTGCGAAGTCCTGCATAGTTGCAGATGGCGTTTGGGCGACCATAAGCATGTCCGCCGCGTCCGCCCGCGAAGTTCACGATGGATCCGACCTCGGGTAAATTCCGTGATGCGAGCGCAAGCGCAGCCCAACCGCCTGTCGAGATGCCGACTACCACTGCCTTTCGCGGCGCAATAAAAGGCTGCTGCATCATGTAATCGACTGTCGCAGCAATGTCGTCCGCAGCGATATGGCCGGAAGAATAATGGTCGGCTGTCTCGCACGTACCTACGGACTCCGCAAGTTCGCCGCCAGTCGCTCCATGGCCGCGTCGCTGAGGAATGACGACTACATAGCCCCGTTCGACGAACCAGCGTGATAGCCAGTAGAAGACGGGCATTGATACAGCCTGACGCGTGGCTTCGTCGGTACCGTGGTTGATGACGACCAGTGTGCGTTGCTGGGATGAGCCGGCTATCGGGTCCTCCGGGCGGAACACCGTCGCCCGGAGTGGCAACGTCGGGTCGCCGCTCGGGACAAGCCACAACTGCTCCCGCATCCGCGGTCCCTCTGGGCCGAATGGTCCCAGCGCGACGGACGAGGCAAGCGCTGCCCTTGTGAGTATTACAATCCCAATCCACCCACCCGAAATTGCTGCTGCGCATACGAGCCTGAGTTTGTGCGCGCGTGCGTCTGTCCAAAAATACATGCTCCCCCCGGCTGCATGTCCACGTCGTGTCGTTCCAAAGTGATCGCACTGGGATCAAAATCGTATTCTAATTTTTTCAGTGCGTCACCCACATTGTGCTGGATAATTTTTTCGATGTCGATCATTGCTCTGTCACCTGTGTTATTTTCGCATCGCCCCATAATTTTTCTAACGCGTAAAATTCGCGCACTTCCGGTCGAAAAATATGAACGATAACGTCCACCAGGTCCATCAAAATCCAAGTTGACGATTGGTATCCCTCAACATGCCAGACCTTGATATCCTGTTTTTTTAATTCTTCTGTGATGTGGTCGGAAATCGCTTTGATCTGGATGTCGGAATCAGCCGAGCAAATCACAAAATAATCGGTAAAGCTGGTTAGCTTTTTCAAATCCATGATGATTATGTCTTCCGCTTTCTTCGCGAGTGAAAGCTCGGCGACAAAGCGACTAAGCTGTTCTGAATTCAAACTATGAACAACCTCCTTCGTTTGTTGATCTATTTTAATGTATCGGAATTTCAATGTTTATGTGAAAAATGCCATGGAAAAACCTTACCAGGAGCAAAGGAGTTAACAGAGCTTCGCAGAATTTTTTCGCCTGGATTATTACTAAAGTTTCACGCAAAGCCACCAAGACGCAAAGAAATTTGAAGTTATAAATTTTGCTTTGAAAAACTCAATTTTGCCTCCAGGTTCTATATAAATCTGGCAACCTAACCTTTTCAAAGCTTTGCGGCTTAGCGTGATGAATTATTCAGGTTAGAGACTACTTGGCAATCTGAAAACTCCGTTTAAACTTTGCTTCCTCTGTTTCTCCTTGTGGAAATTACTTAATAAAAAATAATCTACGAAATCTATCCACCAGCCGGCGGACTATTCATTAAATAATGCTCCAAGAACAAGGCGCATCTTCGATTGGAGAAGCTATGTTCTTGCTAAAATATTTTCCAGTGCACCAACAACCTGCCCTGCTGAAATATCTTTCATGCACTTGAAATGTTTTTTAGGGCATTTTTTCCTGCCAATATGCGAACAAGGTCGGCATGTTAATGAATTATTTTGAACAATGATATGTTCCGTCAAATAGGGAAAAAAACCTAATTCTTCGGTCGTGCTGCCAAAAATCGCGATCACTTTCTTTTTCAGCGCAGTTGCCAGATGCAACAGCCCGCTATCGTTTGTAACGACCGCGTGACAGAAACTCATCAGCGCACCTGTTTCACGAAGTGAAAGCTCGCCCGCGGTATTCAATATATTTTGGCTTGAATGAATAGCCAGGGAAGCAACAATTTTTCGATCGTCCTGATTTCCAAAAAGAATGATCTTGCAGTTGCCTTTATCAACCAGGTGATTGATCACCGCAGAAAAACCTTCGGAAGTCCAGCGCTTGGTCGGATGATGTGCTCCAGGAACAATTCCGATGATCGATTGATTGTTGTCACGACAAAAATATCCATATCGTCGCCTGATCTGATCCGTAACTTTCGTATCGAGATAAAATTCCAATCCCTGGTGGTCATCCTCAATTTCGTACGGCTGCAAACTATTTATGTATTTTAAATGAGTCGGAACAATTTTCTTAAATAATTTTAATCTGAATTTCACATAACAAAACCGTCGAACGATTCCTTTATTATAATGAAGGATCGCTTTCGCCCGGCTGCCGATCGTTAAAAAGTAGCTGCGAATATTTTTATGGAGATCGACAATCAGATCGTACTGTTGCTGTCGGATTTCCTTCTTGATCGCTCGCAATGAATGGGTTGCGATATGCTTATCAAAAAGATAAAACTTATCGATCTGGGGATGATCGGCTAAAACCTGGGCAAACTGTTTTTTTATGACAAAATCAATTTTGCTCTCCGGGAATTTTTTTTTCAACAATCGAATAACTGGCGTTGTCAAAAGAATATCGCCAATCGAGCTCATCCGGATAATCAAAATTTTTTCAGGCGTTTTGTTCAAAAATGCTTTTCTCATTCATTACAGTTTTTGCGTTTTGAACCATTCCACAGTTTTAATGAGCCCTTCTTCCAATCCGACTTTTGGCTCCCAGCCCAATAGTTTTTTGGCACGTTTGATATTAGGTTGGCGGACTTTGGGATCATCAACTGGCAAATCTTTATATATTAACTTGCTTTTGCTCCCGGTAACTTTTAGCACTGCCTCCGCCATTTCTTTAATAGTCATCTCCCGGGGATTGCCGATGTTGACAGGTTCATTAATATCAGAAATCAATAACCGATAAATTCCCTCAACTAAATCGGACACATAACAGAAACTTCGGGTCTGGGACCCATCTCCAAAAATAGTTATGGATTCATTCTTCAGCGCCTGGGGAATGAACGTCGGAATAGCGCGACCATCCTTGGGGCGCATTCGTGGACCATAAGTATTGAAAATTCTGACAATTTTTGTATTCACGTTATGATAACGGTGATACGCCATTGCCAGCGCTTCAGCAAATCGTTTAGCTTCGTCATAAACTCCACGGGGTCCTACCGGGTTTACATTGCCCCAGTAATCCTCGCTTTGCGGATGCACCAGGGGATCGCCATAAACCTCAGATGTCGATGCCAGCAAAAAAGTTGCTTTTTTTGCTAATGCCAATCCTAATGCTTTATGCGTCCCTAACGCGCCGACTTTCAATGTTTGAATCGGTAGCTGCATATAATCCAGCGGACTGGCTGGTGATGCAAAATGCAGGACGAAATCAATTTCTCCTGCAATGTATAAATACTCCGTGACATCATGTTTGATGAATTTAAAATTTTCACTTTGCAGATGTTCGATATTTGCAATGTTCCCGGTTAAAAGGTTATCCATTGCAATGACTGTATGTCCTTTTTGGAGCAGGTATTCGCAAAGATGCGAACCCAAAAATCCCGCTCCCCCTGTGACCAGCGTTCTTGGCATAGCTGTTCTCCTTAGCTGTGAATTCAATGATGCAGTGAACAATTAATTTATTGTTTCGAAATTTCAAAGTTTATTTAAAAAAAATCTTCAATAAAACCTTACAAGGAGTAACTGAGTTAACAGAGTTTCACAGAGAATTTTTTGGAGATGTTGTGTTACGGCTATAAAACTCCGTTTAAACTCCGTTTCCTCTGCTTCTCATTGTAGGGGAATTACTTCATTAATCAATATTCCACAAACACGGCGCATCTTCGATTTGCGAAGCTATGTTATCTTCTTAAATTTCTTCTTTAATTCGGCTGAAGCTTTCCATACTAATTTCCCATCTTGCTCGAATATAATGATAGCCTCGACGCCAGGCAAACGGTTTACCAACTCCATTCCCCGCTCCGGACCAAGCACAAATACTGCTGTTGACAATCCATCAGCTTCAGTCGCACTCGCAGCCTGGATGGTTACGCTCACACAATTGCGCGCCGGCTCGCCAGTTTTTGGATCTAAAATATGATGGTATCGAACTGAATCGAAAACAAAAAACCGTTCATAATCACCCGACGTCGCGACGCTCCCTTCATCCATTCGGAAATAGCCAGAGAACGTATCGGATTTTCTTGGATTTTTAATCCAGACTCGCCGCTTCCCTGTGGTGAGATCACTGCAAATCGCACGCAAGTTTCCTCCGGCATTGACCATCGCGTCGGAAATGCGATGATCTCTCAATACCTGGATTGCTGCATCAACCGCATAGCCTTTGGCAATCGCGCCCAAATCCAGCCTGACACCAGGCAGTTTAAATTTGATTGTTTCATTCTCAAGTAGCAGATTTTGATGTCCAACATTTTCAAGCTGCTGTCGAATCAAAACATCGCCAGGAATTCGAGGATTTTCCTGGGCAAAGCTCCACAACTGCTTCACACTTCCAATGGTAATATCAAAGGCACCATCAGAAATTTTATTGTAATTATTACTCGTTACGATCAAATGATACATCACACTATCGAGAGCAATCGCCCGCTCCCCTGCCTCGCGATTAATCAACGAGATGAAGCTGGAATCATCATAGTCATTTGTTATACGTTCAATGTTTTGTATCTGCTTAAAGGCTAATTCAATTACGCTGCTCAATTCTTCGATAGTTTTATCCTGATCGTAAATTGAAATCTGAACAAACGTGTCCATCATGATCCGCGTTTGTTCAAATGGTTTGATTTCATGATTGGTAGCGCAATGGGTCACCAACAAAATAGACGTTATAAAAATAATAACTGGTTTCATGGTAAATTAAGTTTCCCGAGCAGTAATAAAGTTGGACAAAAGAATTAAGGAGTTTTTATAAGAAGAATCATCATATTGCGCTAAACAGTTTTGCGCTTTTTCAATATAGAATTCGGCTTGCTGGTCTGCGTAATCAATTCCCCCGGTTTCCCGAACAAACTTAATAATAGTCTCCTGCTGATCCTTTCTCCCGTTTGTGAAAATCGAGAGCATTTCTTCTCTGGTAGCCCGGTCAGCTTTTTTCAAGCTATATAAAACAGGGAGTGTAATAATATTTTCCAGTAAATCCTGACGGATTGGCTTTCCCAACTTTTTCTCAGAACCATCAAAATCCAATAAATCATCTTTAATCTGGAATGCAATTCCCAGGCTTTCTCCAAAGATTCTCAAATTTTCCACATGCTCTGGCTCCGGAGCTGTGGACGTCATGGCGCCTAATTGACAGGTTGCCGCTGTTAATGAAGCGGTTTTATTCGAGATCAATCGAAAATATATTGCCTCGTCAATCTGGAAATCTTTCGCCTTTTCCATTTGCAACAGCTCGCCCTGGCTCATCTGCCGGGTCACATTCGAAATAATCTGGATGAGGCGCAGGTCTTCCAATCGCGTAATATTATGCAGGACTTCTGCAAAAAGATAATCACCGATCAACACCGAAATTTTATTCTCCCAGATCGAATTTATCGATGGCGCCCCGCGACGAAAATTCGAGTTGTCAACCACATCATCGTGAATCAAGGTTGCCGTATGCAATAATTCGACAATCACCGCTGCTTGATAGCTCTTCTCTGTGGGCTTGCCTCGTAAACCGCTGCATAGCAGCAGCAGGATTGGTCTTAATCGTTTCCCTTTTGTTGAAACAATATGATTAAAAACATCCTTAATAAGCGCTACATCTGTTTCGATAATAGATTGAAATCGAATTTCAAGTTCTTTCAGGTCTTTCTCGATTGGTTCCCGAATCTTGTCTAACACTCCTGATCGCCTTTGCCAAGTTTCCAGTTAGTCTATTTAAAAAATGGTTTAAAGATAACAATAAAAAATATGATTGTCAATTAAAAAATATGAATTTTCTGTTTCACGCATTGACTCAAAACTTCAAAAAAATTAAAACAGAAGGATTCTTTAACAATGGCAATGCAAAATTTCTTGGACGAAAAATTTAAATGCGAATTCGACTAAAAAAATGATCGAATTATTTGACGTCATCTTCCTGCTCGATAAGAATCAGACCAAAGCTCCTGCCGGAAATTGCAAGTCCAACTTTTATAGTTCCTGTTACATGAACCCGGTCGCCTTTTTCGGGAATATTATTTTTCGGTTTGACCCAAATTTTACCCGTGCCATCGTTTAATTGATAGACACCAACGCCGAGAATTGGAAGCGTTAGCGTTTCATCGACCGTGCCAGCAACTGTCACATTTTTATCGTGAAATCGTTGCGGAGAGTTCTTTATCTCACCAATAGAAACTGATGCGGCACAGGAGAGAATACATAAAAACAGAACCAGGATTGCAAGCAAAAATGTTTGTTTCATACATCCTCCATAATTTTATGGTTATCCCAAAGATAAAAGTATAAAATATTATTGAATTTGTCAAGCAACTTTTTTAAAAACGTGTAAAAGCTCACTT
>JALOPY010000144.1 GCA_025453735.1 bacterium
CAATAATAGCCATAGTGATAAATGTATGGCTCCATGTGATCTTCGGTTTCCACCTGCTTTTGTGTGGAAAGAGCCACCCAGCTTGAATCAATGATCTGAACTCCCTGCCATCGACCGTGATCTAAAACCATTTGCCCAATCTTTGCCATATCACGTGGCTTGAGCCATAATCCAAAAGCGCCTGTGGTTGTACCTGCGTGATCTGATACCCAGTGGTAATTAACAATTTCCAATGGATCAAACAGCCGCTCCTTTGTCCATTGCTCCAGGGTTTTGCCTGTCAATTGCTGGATGGCGTAGCTGATCAAATGCGGATCGCAATCCCGATAGTAAAATCTTTCTCCGGGCGCGGCATACATTGGTTTTTTCAAAATATATTTAATTGGATCACTTGGTTTATCAGCAATAATTTCCACAGAAAAATCATCATTATCAAATGCTATACCCGATCTCATCGTTAACAAATGTTGCAGCGTGATGGAACGCTTTTGAACATCAGATGGGAATTTCTCTGGCATAATGTCGTACAGCCGCTGTCCCAGAGAGTCAATAAAACCTTCGGATTCGGCAATGCCAAACGCTAACGAGGTAATACTTTTCGTCACCGATGCCAAATGTCCTAAGCGATCACGATCTTCGGCGCTTCGACAATAAGCTTCAAAAACCAGTTTCCTATTTTTCACCACCAACAGACTTATGGCGTTTGAAAAACGATCTTCAGATACAAAATTTTTATACACTTCATCGAGGTCTGCTTGATTGATATTCACATCTTCAGGAGAAGCAACCTGCCAGCCATCATTCATTTGCTGAGGAACAGTGGTGCCCTCAAATTTGAATGGCGCATCTGATACGCAGCCATTTAAGGTCATCAAGCAAATAACAGGGATTAAGATAAGCAAAATAGTCGTTAGCGATTTCATGATCCAATCCTCCATTGATAAGAGAATAACAGCAACGTGTTCAAACCCCAAATGTCTTCAGGTTTGTTGAAATGATTATATTGAAACTCGATACCGAGATTCAATAATGATCGCTTCGTTTCTTTTTTCAAGAGAACCTGAAGAAACAATGCCTGATAGTCATCGAGCGTTTCGAAATGCAGCGATTTATTCGGCTCGGTGTAGTGATATGTCAGGTGATGCATCGGCTCCTGTTTTGAATAGCGATACCTCGGCGGTCGAGAGATCCAATTCATGAATGGAATTTCCATCCGAACCAGCGCCTGCTTGTCCGAGGAAATTTTTTTCTGCCATTGAAACGCTGCTCCCATACCATACGCCGTCAACCAGTACAAGTGCGCATCATCCCAGCTTCCCCAGAACAGATTGTTCATTTGTAGCGGAAGGCATATTCCGCTCCAAAATTCTCCGTAGCGCTGATGAACGGTGAATTTCTTAAGCCATGACAATCGGATTTCTTGAACCACGATCAATGCTTCGTGATCATTGCGATTTTGCATGTAACCAAAACCGAATTTCCATCGGACATTCAGGGAATTTCCTTCGGTCTGTCGAGAATAAATAACGCCCAACGAAAGCCCGATTCCATGAAAACCGAGCGGAACTACCAAATCTTCCCGATACGATGCCAATCCACAGTTGATATTAATTCCAAGATGATTTGATTTAACTGATAGATTTTCATCTTCTTTTGCCCAGGACCAGTTTGTTCCTTGAAAGAAAATTGCTAAAAGAACAGTCAACAGGCTCATTAAAGCGTGAATTGATCTCATATTTTTTTTCCTTATTAAATTAATGGCTCACAAAGTTAGAATTATCAAAAATAGCTTATTTCATTTTTGAATAATCAATAATAAAGATGTGGCACACAAGTAAATTATGTGATCACATTCTCATCCACTATAAACTAAGTCATTAATTTTTTTTTCTAATCAGTTTACTCATTCGTTTTGCTAAAGCGATAATGGTAAGAATTGGTGGATTCCCCAGTGACTTCGGAATCAATGTCGCATCTGCAACATAAACATTTTCAGGTAAAACGGAGTGATGAAAAGTTTCTGCTTCTTTTTCTGTCAGAGGGAACATTCCCCCGGGATGTCCCGCATTGAGTGTTCCTAAAAATAAATCTGGTTCTTTGATGCCCATCTTTTTGAATATTTCGGTGCAGAGATCAACTCCCCGTTGCAGATGATTTTTATCTTCATCAGTGAGCGTTTTATCCACTTTTTTGGTGGATATGCTGCCTTGATTGATGTCTGCCAGCTTGATCATTAAACTTAATATATTACGGGCAGGTATTCGCCAATTCTTATTGAAGAAAAAACTCAGGTAATCAAAATAAGGCGATATCATAAAATGTTCTTGCTGGACAACAAAAGGCATTTCAACTTCTTTATTCTGTAGCGCATCATGCCATTCTGTCGCCACGCATAATACCGGATCAACAAACAGTCCAGCTTTACATTCGATTCCTGAATTTTGTAGAATGATAGGCGTACTGAATCCGCCGGCAGCAAGGATAATCACATCGGCAGGTAAAAATTTTGAATTGAATCGATTTCTCGCAACGACTCCTCTTGCTATTCCGTTTTCAATAACAATTTTTTCGACCTTGCAACAGGTAATCAGACTTGCTCCTCGTGTTACGGCGTCTTGTAAGAATTGCCGGCTGTCCCATTTTACACCAAATGGACAACCAAAAATGCACCTGCCACAATGGTTACAGTTTTCATAATTACCCATTTTGGGAGTCGGTTGTGGATTTAAATCCATCTCTTCACAGATTTCGAATAACTGTCGAGTTATTTTTTTCCAGTGTTTTTGATGCGCTGTGGACACAGGGATCTCTTTTTTGATTTCACTAAATTCATCATCAAGATCAATGCCTATCTTTCTCAAATCGCGGTCCATACGCAGCGCATTTCCCGTTGAAATAGTGGTGGTACCACCGGTTCCGATCCCATTCACCAGTACCATTTTTTCAGATGTTTTTCGGATTTGCATCGCCGGGAAAAGGAGTCGAATTTCCCGTTCGTCAAAAAATAGTCCAGATTTTCTTAACTTTTCCAGCGGCGACAAAGAGTAAGGGAACGAGCGAAACGGTTTTCCAGCTTCCAGAACAGTTACTTCAAACTTACCCTGAAGCTCCCTGGCAACAGTGGCACCAGCCGCGCCACTGCCGATAATAATTGCATTTTTCAATATGTTACATCCTTCATACAAAACGTTGCCTGACAGCAGTCATTTCCTTCGGTTATACGTTTCTCAAATACCAGCCTGCCTCCTGCTGAAAGACCGGCAGCCACGCCCTCATCCAGCGAGGAAATGATCCCGCAAATTTCCGGAGAATAAAATTTGCTAAAAAAACAGCATTTGATAATTATTTTTCCGGAGGCTTTTCTTGTAAATTCGATTTTGAGTATCTTGTACAGAATTTTGCTTAATCGAATCACATCAGATTGAGTTTTAACACGGAAGTCTCTGCGCAGCTTTTCTCCCATTTGATATGCATTCTGGTAAAGTCGTTTTTTTACCTCTTCTGCTTTGCTGGGTAGTTCAATCACTTCTTCAGCTTTTGCCTTGCTGAACTTTGCATACATGTTGAGACATTCATTGTAAGAGATGCCTTTTATTCCCGGCATATCGCTCTGAAAACCGTTTGCCGTTAATTCGAACAGTTCCTGCAATCTCTTTTTTTTGATAAATGTCGGAAGATAGAACTGGGCTATGATCGCTAACAGGTTCACGATTGTCCTTTCTTTATTTTCAGATAGAAATATAACACCAATAGCCCAATCGATCCGTCAACAATACAGTTTGTAATATAAATCAGGAAAGGTTCATGAGCGATAAAAAAACAAAGTGACAACACGGAACTGGCTAATTTGGCATTGGCTAATAAGTGCGGAAAATAGTGGTTATCAGGATGTTTGTACATCATGTAAGCCAGTAATGAAACCAGGTACATATATCCGCTTGCCAGGATAAGATAAAAATTAATCCCCTGTACTGGCGATTGTTTCATTCCAATATGAGCGGCAATCGAGTCAAAAAATACCAGAACGCCATTTGTGAAAAATAGAAATGTGAATCCTACTACAGCAAATATAAAAACCATGAGTAAACTGAATGTTCGATAATATTTCATATTTTCCCTTTTTAGTTATAAAACAGTTCAAAAAACCTGGCAAGATGTCCGAATTGCACGTCTTGCATCAGGGCAAATGAATCATCACGGCAGACTGTCGAATTATCTTTGGCGTATTTTCGAAAAAGTTCATAGTTCTTGTTGATGAAGCAGCACTCTTCTGAAGGAAAACAATTTTTCATTTCAGAAAATAGATTCTCTATTGATTCTTTTTTAATATTTCCAAAAGTCATCGGCGTAAATACACAGGGACTCACTTCTCCAAAGGCATCGATATAAACCATTTTGTGACCGGCGTTGCACCCAAAATGCTCTTTCCCTTCGAAATGTCCCAGGTAATTGACTGTAATTTTCCCCTCTTTATTATACTGATCCTGGAGTTGGCATAAACATATTCGATCCTCTTCTGTTATCACCAGATCTTCGTGCCAGTAGGCATTTATCGAAGGTTTGGCTTCACTCAACCAGGCTTCATGGATTTCCAGACCAATCAGGAATTGCAAGAATTCTTCGACCTGTCCATTTCGGATCATCTCTCTGGAAAGAACTGATGACACGCCGATATGGAGGCTCCCCAATTCTTTACAAATATCGAGTGCTTTGATCGCTGTCTGAAAAGCGCCGGGATAGCGGCGTGCTTCATCGTGTTGCTCTTCCTGCCAGTGATCCAGGCTTACGGATACGTACATCAATCCGGCATTTTTCAAATCCAAGGCCAGTTGCCTGGTCAGCGTGCAACCGGTGGTGAATAATTTGAGCGCAACATCATCACCGGCACTTTCTGTAATTTTTACAATATCTTTATTGAGCAGCGGCTCTCCCCCGGTAAAACCAAGCCAGAGTACCCCCAACTTTTTCAGATCCTGGATCAATCTGATGATCGTTTCGGTACTCATTGTTTTACCCCGACGGTTTTTATTGTAGCAGTACCGGCAATTTTGCGGGCACTCATTGGTTAACCCAACCTGTGCATGAGATGGCCCGTTTGTTCTGTCCAAAAGATGTTCATTAATAAAACGTGAATAGGCTTTACTATTCAGCGGAGGTAAATGGGAATGGATCACCAGGTTTCCTCCAATGTTCATTACTTTAAATTTTTTCATGTAGTTCAGCAGGAAAAAATTCAAAGAAGGTTTTGCTTTAATTATATGGTAATTGTTAAAGATGGGCTTTAATATTTCCGTCAACTTTGCCATTTTTGCATGATTCATTTTTTCCTCATAGTATTAGTTTTGTTATTTGGGATAATAATATTCCGGCTTTATAGCCACGATATTTTTACCTTCTTGTCGTATTCATCCCAGGCGGCGCCAAAGGTTTTTGATAGAAGCTCTTCTTCTTCAAATGAAAATATTCTGGATCCAATATATACAATAATTCCGATTAACACTCCTAACCACGAGTTTAATAGAAAACCAAGCCATGGCAGTACCAGAAAAGCCACACCTGTATATAATGGGTGTTTCACCACTGCGTAAGGTCCTTGTGTTATCAGCTCTTTTTGAGGTACTTTGATCAGAATCAAAACGACTGACCATATCCAAATTGTAATCCCGGGAATTAACATGATTAAAGAAATCTGCTTTAAAATAATTGATGGTCCGCCAACACTGAATAAAGATGGAAATATGATATTTAGCATCAAGCCAATTATCAAAAACGGCAATGTAAAGAGTCCAATTTTATCTCCACTTCCGACAAGCGTTTTCAATTTCATACTCTTTCCTCCAATAGTCTTATTTCTCGAACTTCTGGCTTTCTGGTCAAATCCACCCTACTGTCGATTGGTGATCAGAAAAAATCAGTTCATCTGCTATGGCTGTGACTTAAATGCCCTGCCGTCCTTCTTGCAGATGCGCCGGATAATTGTCTTTCCTGATTGTGCGTTATGGGCTAGAGACCCCATTGCAGTCACCCATACGCCGACGAAACAAAAATTGGATAATCCTGGTAACGTTGATTTGAATTTTTTATCTGAAAGATCTTCTCGCATACTGAAGTCAAGCTTTCGATTCGGCAGATTGAACCATCCTTGAGTTCCCCCCATGAAACGCTCCCAGGTCATCAAGGTGCAGACATCGATTACCTCAATCTGGTTCTTTATGCCATGGAAGTGACCTTCCAGAATCTCGATCACCTGCTCGGCGACTTGCTGTTTCTCCTGTTTATATTTTTCTCTGTCATCATTGTAGAGTTGCTTCCAATAGGCATAGCTTGCCGGAAGCTCAATTTTTATCGTGCCTTTGCCCGCCGGTGCCATGCTTTTATCGAAACCATATAACTGGGCTTCTATGCTCTCATAAGTGTGGTTGGCGATGGTCACTGGTTTGTCAAGCAATAATACCAACGATGAAGGCTCACCAGATAGATCCCGGTTGATTCCAAGGAAAACATCTACGGCAAAGGGGGTTTCGTC
>JALOPY010000145.1 GCA_025453735.1 bacterium
TCATCCGCCACGAAACCATAAGAGCCGCAGAAGTAATCTTCAGTGCCGGTGCCACAAATGGTTGGAAATTCTTTGTCGCCATCGATGAAAAATTTAATCTCGCCTTCGCCCCACCAGCCACTATTATTCGATCCCCAGCACATATAAGTGCCGACATAATGCCCCCAGCCTTTCACGCCATCGAGAATTGTGTACACATCTTTATA
The DNA here is from genome assembly GCA_025453735.1 of bacterium. Lineage (GTDB taxonomy): Bacteria > Zhuqueibacterota > Zhuqueibacteria > Thermofontimicrobiales > Thermofontimicrobiaceae > JALOPY01. The sequence continues at coordinate 207 of JALOPY010000145.1, forward strand.
TTGCACTGGATTGACCCGCCGAAATTGGGCATGAAAATATGCGGCATCTTCGGGCACATCTGTCAAGGTATAATTGATTTGATAGTACAGCGTCATTTTGTTGTCATCCAGGTTTTCCATCGTGATTTTGCAGGATTTGCGGAACGGCATCACCCAATAACAATTGAACGCGCTGCCAGGGTTGACACAAACGGGCAACGAGCTGACCTGGGCAAATTTGCCCCAGCCACAGGCAAAAAAATCGCCGACCGGAACTTCCACTGAAGGTTCTTTCTCGCCATCCCAATAAAATCGCAGGATCGAAAACCGCCAATTGCCTGCCGGCGTCATCCAGATCTGTTGAATCGCACCAGCGCCTTGAATTTCAGCCAGAACATAGGTCTGTTTCGACTCAATAAAAATATAGGGCGAGACCTTCCAGCCCTGTCCCAGATCACGAGCGGCGTTTTTCGCCAGCCCATCGGTTGACATGCCGCCCTTGCCTTTTTCACCCGTAATATTTTCAGGACTGATGGAGCGGGTTTTAGCTTTGGATAGCGTGGGGAGATTGCCCATGTTCAGGTAGAGACCGTCGAAGTTCGAGTTCTGGGCGTGAAGAAAGGAGAATAAAAGCAAGAAGAACAAAATGAAAGCTATGGATTTGTACATTTACGACCCTCCGCATAAGTTAGTTTGAGGTTTTGGGTTGATTAGAATTTTCATTGGATCATCAGTATGGGATTAAATGTGACCATCACTTGCAAGGTGACGGTCAGATTTATTCATCATAATTTAGCTTTTTTATTTTAAGTGTCAAGCATAAAATTTAATATTGAAAAAATCACAACTATAAAATGAAGCAAATTGATTTTTTCCCTTGATTCTTATTTTTGTTTTGTTAGATTATCTGCTTATGTAACTTGAAATCGTTTGAAAAGCTTTCCGAATGTTCTAAACATTCGGAACGTTTAAAAAGAAAATTTTTTAAAAACCGGGAGCTATAAATGCCAGCAAAGATCCATGTCACTATCTGGAACGAGTTCATTCATGAAAGGCAAGATGAAAAAGTTCGTGCAATTTACCCTCATGGAATACATCAATTGATTGCAGGATTTCTATCAAAACATCAGGGTATTGAAGCACGAACCGCAACGCTGGATCAACCGGAAAATGGTTTAACCGAATCAGTCGTGAATCAAACCGATGTACTCATCTGGTGGGGACATCAGGCGCATGACCAGGTGAGTGATGGCGTGGTCAGGCGAGTTCAAAATAAGGTATTGGAAGGGATGGGTCTAATCGTGCTCCATTCCGCGCATCATTCAAAAATTTTTCGAGCCTTAATGGGGACAAATTGCTCGCTGCGCTGGCGGGAAGCTGGCGAAAAAGAGCGACTGTGGAATATCGAGCCTGGACACCCAATAGCAGAAGGAATTGGCGACTACATCGAATTGCCCCATGCTGAAATGTACGGCGAGCGATTCGATATTCCCGATCCGGATAAAGTAATTTTCATCTCCTGGTTTGAAGGCGGCGAAGTGTTTCGCAGCGGCTGTTGCTGGGAGCGCGGTCATGGCAGGATTTTTTATTTTCGACCGGGACATGAAACGTACCCGATTTATCATCATGAGCAAATTCAAAAAGTGATCATCAATGCGGTACGGTGGGCAAAACCCAGGGTGATGATTGCGGATAAATGTCCAATGGCGGAACCTTTGGAAAAAATTCCAAAATACAAACCCCAAAATAAAAATAAATCTCAATAATCAAATATTCAAATTCCAAACTCTGAAAGTAGCATAAGTGAATGCAGCTTATCGGTTTTGGAAATTGAGTTTTCGAAAGTGTGTTTTATCCGCCAATAGTCGGACCGGTTTGTTATTTGATATTTGTCTATTGGAGCTTAACGCAGTGGATCGCATTCAAAAATTAATCAAGCAGGTAGATCAAAAACATCTGGCAGACAGCTTATTTTTTCTGGCAAAAACGCTTCCCTGCCGAACGTTAAACTTTACATCGAAAGATCATCAGCAATGCACATTGTATGAAGCTGATGATTTTATCCAGGGAAAGCTGGAATCCTTTGGCTATCAAATCGAGAAAGAAGCTGTGCCAGTACAGGCGTTTGTCCCCGATTCTTTGGTTCCGCATGGCTTTCGGAAGCCGTTGCCGGATGAGCCGTGGTACACGGCTTTCAATTTATATGCTAAAAAGACCGGAACAAAATATCCCGCTGAGCTTATCATTGCCCTGGCTCACAAGGATTCGCAAAGCTGGTTGGATTGCGCTCCGGGAGCTTATGATAATGCGGTGGGCACATCTGCCGTGATGGAGATCGCCCGGATTCTTAACAATTATGAATCCCAACGCTCGATCTGGTTTTTGTTCTGCAATGAAGAACACTGGCAATGGACAAGTGTAGTTGCGGCTCAAAATATCGCAAAATCAAGTTTCGATGTCGTCGCAGCATTGAACATCGATTCGATTGGCGGCAAATCCCAACAAAATAGTTTGGACCAAAAATTGACCAATGTAACGCGCTATTCTACCAAAGCGGGTGAAAAGCTGGCTGATCTCATGGCAACGCTCAATCAAAAATACCAGATCGGACTGGAGCAGTCCCAATATTTCTGCGCGGAGCCAAATGATGATGACGGCTCATTTGTCAGGGCTGGCTTTCCAGCTTCGGTATTGAACATCGGCTCGTTTCCGTATGCGGATCCAAATTATCATTCGACAAATGATAAACCTGAATTTGTTGATCTTGTAAATATGAAATTGGCAACGCAGCTTTCACTGGCGTTTTTAGTGCAACTTGACCAAAAATAAATTGCAGGAGGAAAAGTGCTGTCCATAAAGGGTCAGCACTCCAAAAATATTTATGGTTGAAGGAATGTTTTTAATTGTACTTACGGGATTGATCTGGTGCGCAAACGGCATCATTTTTAGTTACGCGGCGCGACGCTCCCTGGATTTCGTTTCAATTATGGTGATCGCTACTTTTTTGGGCTCCGCTTTGTGCTGGATTTTTTTGAGCGAACCGCACATGATTTTAAACGGAACAGCCGTCCGGTTCGGTGATCTGGCAGTGACCATGATCTCGTCCGGAATTCTCGGAACGGTCGGCGTCATTTTAATGCAGCGTGCCATGCGCCGCGGTCATCATGGCATCGTGTGGACGATCTCCCAATTTGCCCTGATCGTGCCGTTTCTTTTTGGCGTCATCGTTTTTCATGAGCCAACCACGTTGTTGAAAAACCTGGGACTTTTCTTCGTCCTGGCAAGCTTTCTCGCATTTGGATTGGGACAATCACAATCGCAGCGACAACAAGATAAGTCGTTTCGGTTCTGGTTTCCGATGACACTCGTCGCATTTTTCATCCTGGGCATTCACCAGAGCATCACCCTGATTCCCGGCTACTGGAAGAATTGGGATGACGTCGCGAATCTTCGGGGCAGCTTGATTAACACTGGTTTTTTTATAAGCTATCTCATCGCGATAATTTTTTCTGCTCGGTTGCCCAATCGTGCTGAAATCAAGCTGGGTCTGGTGTCCGGAATTTTTGTTTTCATCAGCCCCATTACTCTTTTTGGAAGCATGGATTTATTGAAAAAAGCCAACCTGCTTTCGATGGTCTATCCACTGGCGGTTGGAATATGCATCATTGCATTCATTATTTACAGCGCCTTGTTTTTAAAAGAAAAATCATCGTTCAGCACATTGGCTGGAATCGTTGCAGGAATCGCAGGATTGATGTTAATCTCGTTTTGAAAGGAATTATGAATGGCTCAATTAGCCTGTCTTGGCGGAAAACCGATTGCTCAAAATTGGCTGGAAAAAAATGAACTGAAATTTCGACCAGATTTAGAGCGAAAGTACCTTATGGAAGCGTATGACAGCGGCATCTGGGACGACTGGCCTGGAATGGATTCCATGTCCGCCCGGTTTGAAAAGGAATGGGCAGCTTTCAACAGCTCAAATTTTTGTGCGCTATTGACCAATGGCACGCATACGCTGCAAGTTGCGTTGGAGACGCTGGATATCGGCGTTGGCGATGAAGTGATCGTTCCGGGACTCACCTGGCAGGCGACAGCCAGCGCGGTGTGCGACGTCAATGCCGTACCGATAATTGTGGATATTGATCCGGAGACTTTGTGCATCGATCCTCAAAAAATTGAAGGAGCAATTACGCCCAATACTCGAGCGATCATTCCCGTTCATCTTTATCATCGTTTAGCTGACATGGACACGATTATGCAAATCGCTCGGAAACGCAATCTTTTTGTGATCGAAGATTGCGCGCATACCCATGGCTCGATCTGGAATGGAAAATCTGCTGGAACGATTGGAGATTTCGGCTCGTTCAGTTTTCAACGATCCAAATTGATCAATGCTGGCGAAGGCGGGGCTTTGCTGATGCAAAATGAAGATTATTACTGGAAGGTCGTTAGCCAGCGCAGTTGCGGCAGGGAAATGAAAGAAGGGATCAAAGTTCACAGCGGCAATTATCGAATAACCAGCTTTCAATCTGCCATCTTGCTGGGAAAATTAGAGGCACATCGAACAAACGCTGCGATCATCGATCGTAATGGATTGGCGCTGGATCGAGCTATCGCCAACGCGCCTGGGGTGAAGCCATTGCGCAGGGACGGCCAAACTACCCGACAGTGCAGCTATGCTTTTGTATTTTTATTTAATCCAGATGCTTTTGATGGGATGGATGTCAAAACATTTCGCAAGGCGCTTTCAGCAGAATTAGGACTTCCGTTTGATACGACGTACACCCCGCTGGATCACAGTGAAGTGTATTACCCACATACCAAAAAACGGCATCATCTGAACGAATTCTATAAAAAAGCAATTCATCCATCCCGCTGGGAATTGCCAGTTGCCAATGACATCTGGAAGCATAAAGCAGTTTTAACGCAGTGGAAAATTTTCGGCTGCCCGCCTGATCAGGCGCATTTTTTGACTGATGCAATTGTGAAGATTTATGAGAATCGTTATCAGTTAATTGGGTTATGAACCGAACGATTACCAAACATAAGAAGTTTGGTAATCGTTTTAATTTTGGAAAATATTATGGATTTGAAGAAATTTTGGTCACCCTTTTGCGGCGCCGTGTCAATTACTTTTGATGATGGCACAGAAAATCAACTGGAAAAAGCCATTCCCCCGATGGATCGACTGGGAATAAAAGGCACTTTTTATATTCATCCCCAGGGTGATGATTGGCAGGAGCGCCTGGCTCCCTGGAAAGATGTTGCAAAAAATGGACATGAGATTGGCAATCATTCGCTGTCCCACACCTGCTCCAGCAATTTTCTCATGAACTTTGGCGGTCTGGAAGAAAAGTCATTATTTGAAATCGAACAAGATATTTTGATCGCCCAAAAACGATTAGATCAAATCGCACCACATCAACACGACTGGACATTCGGCTATCCTTGCAGCAATACATTTGTGGGAAGAGGAATTCAGCGACAGAGCTATGTGCCCATCATCGCCAAACATTTTCTGGCAGGAAGAAGCTCTGGGGAATATGGCTTTGCCAATCATCCTGGCGTGGTGGATTTGTCCTGCGTTTGGGGCATTTCGGTTGAGAGAATGAGTGGCTTTGAAATGATTGGATTCGCGGAAGAATTAACGCATCGCGGTTTGTGGCTTATTTTGATTTTTCATGAAATCGATGGAGAACGACTGACCAACGGAAGCTATGATTTCAAAATGCTATTGCATTATTTGCATCGGAAGAGAGATTTGATCTGGACAGCGCCAGTGGTTGAGGTAGCAAAAAAAATTTGCTCCAGCGGATTGAAACAGATCAACGGATGCTGAATTGATATTTTATCCGACGTCGTATCATCGATTGGGCGAGATGCTTTAATTTATCCCGTGAGCAAAAAAAACCTGATGGATTCACAATTTTTCATTCTTGAGCTCGAAATTTATCTCTAGTAAAATTTATCTTGCTTCCTAAACTTATTTTATTAAATTTACAAAAAACAGAAAGTGACGGTCACATTAGTAGCTCGCTGGAGAAACCTTTATGCCCAACACCACGCTCGATATCAAAACCCTGGAAGGCTGGCTTTGGGAAGCCGCCTGCAAAATTCGAGGCGAAGTGGATGCGCCGAAATACAAAGATTATATCTTGCCCTTGATATTCATAAAAAGACTTTCCGATGTTTATGATGATGAATTCGAAAATTTATCAAAAGAATTTGGTGGCAGCGATGTTACTAAAAATGTCTTGCAAACGGCGCACTCGCTCGTCCGTTTTTATATTCCAGGTGAATCGAAATGGGCAAGCATTGCCAGGCAAACCAACG
>JALOPY010000146.1 GCA_025453735.1 bacterium
CTTCGCAACGGGGATCAACTGACAGTGCAGGGAACGTCGTTTGACCTTGCTTCCTATGCAGGGGTTTATTTGATCGGTTTTGGCAAAGCAGCAGCCGCGATGGCGCGAGGTGTAGAACAGGTTTTGGGAGATGTTCTAAAAGCTGGAATCATCAATGTCAAGTATGGTCACCTGGATCAGGTGTCCTCCAAAATCAAGATTAATGAAGCAGGTCATCCCGTGCCTGACGAAGCCGGGATAGCCGGTGCAAAAGAGATTGTCGAATTTATCAAGGAAAGAAACGAAAAAGACCTGGTGCTGTGCGTCATCTCCGGCGGCGGCTCTGCGATTTTTCCGCTGCCCCATGATGGAATAACACTGGCAGAAAAACAGGAAACAACGAAACAATTGCTGGCATGCGGCGCGGATATCAAGGAAATTAACGCCATCCGCAAACACATTTCCAAAGTAAAAGGCGGGCAGTTATCTCGATTGGTCCAGCCTGCAACATTGGTTACGCTCATTCTCTCGGATGTCATTGGCGATCCGCTCGATAGCATCGCCTCGGGACCAGCCGCTCCGGATCAATCGACATTTGGTGACTGCCAGGCAATACTGGAAAAATATCATCTGTCCCGAAAAATTCCGGCAGCAGTCGCGCAACGGATCCAGCTCGGCGTTCAGCAACAGATTCCGGATACGCCCAAAGCAAATGATCCGGCTTTTTCAAAAACACACAACGTCATTGTTGGCAGCAATTGGGAGGCTGTTGTCGCGGCAACAAATTGTGCGAAGCAACTGGGTTATCAAACGCTGATTTTATCGACATTTGTCGAGGGCTGCCATTGCAAAAGAGATCCGAAAGACTGGCAATCCTATTCCTGCACCAGCATGTGTCATTTCGGGTGGTGAAACTACCGTGACAATTCGCGGCAATGGTCTTGGGGGAAGAAATCAGGAGTTCGTCCTTGCTGCGGCGTTGGATTTGCAGGGAATGGAAAACGTGGTGATTCTGAGCGCAGGGACTGACGGTACTGACGGTCCGACAGATGCTGCCGGCGCTGTGGCTGATGGAGCAACAATTGGGCGCGCCAATGCGTTACATCTCAAATCTTTTAGTTATTTACAAAACAACGATTCATATCATTATTTTGAGAAGTTAGGCGACCTGATCAAAACAGGTCCGACAAATACGAATGTGATGGATCTTCGAATTTTATTAATCAGGTAAAGGCTGCATCATGGGTTTTTTCAGAGTTGTCGCGGCTCAAGCAAGAAAATCAAGCGACGCATTTGTTCACTATACGCAATTTAGTCAAAATACATATATTTTAATTCTTGCCATTGTTGTAGGTATTGCAGGTGGGTTCGTTTCCATCGGCTTCAGATGGCTCATTAAATATTTTGAAAGATTTACGCTGAATGGAGCTGGAGGGACGCTTGAATTGCTGACCAGCCTTCCACTGTATTGGAAAATTTTGCTGCCTGTCGCTGGTGGATTGATCGTTGGTCCACTTGTTTATTTTTTTGCCAGAGAAGCCAAGGGACATGGCGTTCCTGAAGTGATGCAAGCAATCGCGTTGAAAAATGGTGTGATTCGACCTCGTGTTGTCGCGGTCAAATCGGTTGCTTCTGCAATAACGCTAAGCACAGGAGGATCAGTGGGGCAGGAGGGACCGATCATTCAGATCGGTTCTGCGCTCGGATCAACAATCGGACAGTTATTAAAGGTCTCGCCCGATCGTCTCAAGATTTTGGTAGGCTGTGGCGCTGCGGCTGGCATCGCCGCAACATTTAATGCGCCGATTGCTGGCGCTTTCTTTGCGCTTGAAGTGATCCTGGGAAATTTTGCCATTGCCAGTTTCAGCCCGATCGTGATCTCATCGGTTTTGGCGACAGTCATTTCCCGTGCATTCCTCGGCAGTTCCCCAATTTTTGTAGTGCCTCATTATTCGTTGATCAGCAGTTGGGAAATCCCAATTTACATGGGATTAGGCATCGTTTGCGGTTTCATTGCTGTCGCATTCATTGTCACGTTGCATACCAGTGAAAAGCTCTTTGATCGATTGAAAATGCCAGACTATTTAAAAACGCCATTAGGAGCAATTGCATTGGGATTTATTTTCATTGCGTTTCCCCATGTATTTGGCGGCGGGTATCAGACTATTGAATTAGCTATGAACGGGAATCTTGTCTGGTATCTGTTATTGGCGCTAATTTTTGTGAAACTGGCGGCAACAAGCATCACATTGGGTTCCGGCGGATCCGGAGGAATTTTCGCTCCGTCGCTTTTTTTAGGAGCGGTCGCTGGAGGTACTTTTGGCAATCTGGTGAATTATCTATTCCCGCGCGTCACAGCGGGAAGCGGCGCTTATGCCATGGTGGGAATGGGCGCTGTTGTTGCTGGCGCAACTCATGCACCGATCACTTCCATCCTGATATTATTTGAAATGACGAACGATTATAAAATAATTCTGCCGTTGATGATCGCTTGCACCATTGCCACCATCATTGCCCGGAAATTAAAAGAAGATTCAATTTATACGGTGAAGCTGACCGCTCGAGGAATTTCGCTGAACCAGGGGCGGGAAGAGATCATCATGAAATCGTTCACCGTCGGAGACCTGATGAAGTCCGACGTACCAACGATTGAGGAATGCACCAGGCTGAATAAATTAATAAAAATTTTCATGGAAAACCAGGAGCCGTATTATTATGTCATCACTGGTGATAATCAACTGTTGGGCTCACTATCGACGCACGATGTCAAAAATATATTGAGCGAAGATCATGAATTGGCTAACCTGGTGATTGCCCGAGATCTGATGGTGGCAGCGCAAGCAATGGTAACTCCTGCGACAACATTAGCAGACTGTATGGACGAATTCGAACGCGTGGAAAGCGAACATCTTCCAGTCATTGAAGGGCAAAATTCACGAAAATTAATCGGCTATGTCTCAAGAAAGGATATCTTCAAACTTTATAATCGTGAAATTCTCCGTAAGGATGTTTTAGGGGTTAAATACATTCGCGAATTTGGATCAGAAAAGCGCCGCAATCTCATCACGCTGCCCAAAGAATTCAAAGTCGAGTTTCTTCCCGCTCCAGATAGCTTTGTTGGAAAAACAATCAAAGATCTGGATATTCGCGCCAGGTATCATGTCACAATTCTGGCAGTAAAGAAAAAACTGAGTGATATTACCTTGACGAGTGAGATGCCTGATCCTGAAAAAATTATTGAAACTGGCGATATTCTTGTTGTTGCAGGTAAAGATAATCAGGTGGAAAAGCTGCGTAGAATATCGATACGATCAAAAGCGAAAGCTGAATAATTATGGATAAACTCAGAAAATCAAAATTCTGGGGATCATCACGACTGTTGATTTTCAGCTTCCTGATGATTATTTTAATTGGCGCTGGTTTGCTCATGCTGCCGCAAATGACGAATGGCGATTCATTAACTTTTATCGACGCGCTATTTACGGCAACCTCTGCCACATGTGTGACCGGGCTGGTCGTTGTCGATACGGGTTCTAAATTTACCCAGCTTGGTCAAATCGTTATCCTGATTTTGATTCAAGTCGGTGGACTGGGTATCATGACATTTTCAACCTTTTTCATTTATCTGGTTATCGGCAGGTTTTCAATTTCTGATCGAGATGTACTTCAGGATACATTAACCCAGTCTCCGATTAAAAATATAGCAGACTTATTACGAACAATATTTTTATTTGTATTGAGTATTGAATTGATAGGAGCTTGTTTATTAGCACATTGCTTCTGGAACCAATTTCCCTTTGGCAAAGCATGTTACTATGGACTTTTTCATTCGATTTCGGCTTTTTGTAATGCAGGATTTGCTCTCTTTCAAAATAGCTTCATGGACTATGTGGCAGACTGGAAATTGAATGTCGTGATCATGATGCTGATCATATTGGGCGGCATTGGATTTATTGTATTAAATGAGCTGAAAAGTTACTTTTTTTCCGGAAAGCAGCGCCAGGTAAGAGCTTTATCTTTTCATTCAAAGCTGGCGCTGATCATAACAGCCGTGCTGATCATCGCCGGGGCTTTAATTATTTTTATCTTTGAAAATGGCAATGCATTCCAGCAACAACCTTTTCATGCGAAAGTCCTGGCATCCTTGTTTCAGTCCGTCACCAGCAGGACGGCTGGTTTCAACACCGTTGACATTTCAATATTGACAAATTCGAGCCTATTTTTTATTATTATTTTAATGATGATTGGCGCATCACCGGGTTCATGTGGTGGCGGTATCAAAACAACAACCGCCGGCGTCATTGTGGCAATGCTTTTTGCCCGGTTTCAAAATCGCGACGATGTTAATATTTTTCATCGTCGGATTCCTGATGAGATTGTCTCAAAAGCGATTTCAGTTACTTTTTTTTCGATTCTCATTACAATATCCTTCATCATTCTGTTAATGGTTTCTGAAGTGGAAGGCATATCACATCAAGAGAGTCGGGGCTTATTTCTGGAGATTTTTTTTGAGGTGGTCTCCGCGTTTGGAACAGTCGGACTTTCAACTGGTACAACATCCGGATTATCAGTCATTGGAAAGATTGTCATCATCATCACAATGTTCATTGGAAGAGTCGGTCCGCTGACTGTTGCATTTTCCATCGGCAAAAAAGATACACCGCGATTCCGCTATGCCCAGGAAAAAGTACTAATAGGATGACATAAAAAAATGGATATTAACGATTAGATCGATAAGCTTATGAGAAAATTTGCAATTATTGGTCTCAGCAATTTTGGATTTTACATTTGTAAACATTTAGCGCAACACGATTTCGAAGTGATGGCTTTGGACAATGATGAAGCAAAAATCGAAAAAGTTAAACATTTTGTTTCCAAGGCGATCATCATGGATGCTACCGACAAAGATGCACTGGAAAGTCTTGGAATCACAGATTTCGATGTTGTGATCGTGAGCCTTGGGGATCGAATCGACGCCAGTGTTCTGGTTACCCTTTATTTAAAAGAGCTTGGCGTGCAAGAGATTATTGCGAAAGCGACGACCGAGGACCATGGGAAAATTTTAGATCGAATTGGCGCCACGACGGTTGTTTTTCCGGAACGCGAAGTCGCGTTTCGCCTGGCACGGAGTCTGGAAAATATCAACGTTCTGGATGCGATCCCACTCAGTCCTGGCGTTAGCATTCTCGAATTTGGTCCTCCAGGTTCGTTTCTCGGAAAATCATTGAAAGAGTTGGATTTAAGAAATCAGTATGGTGTTCAGATTGTCGTGATCAAAGAGCTGGTTCCGGAAAACCTGGTTATCGTGCCGCATCCTGATCACAAGATCAAAGACAGCGATATCCTGGTCGGGATCGGCAAGGATGAAGATTTTCAGAAATTATTGGGTGCAGAGTGAGTGTGGTTTAGAACGTGAGATAAAACAACATAGAACGTGAGATAATACAACATCCCCAGTGGATTTTGATATTCTCGTTTTAAGCAATGGTAGCAAATTCAGAAATAATCAAATTATTCAATCTCACGTCCCTAACAACAAACTGATGGGAGAAAGTTATGCAAGAGGGCAATTTTGCCAGGTTGAAAGATTTCGATGAAGCGGCAGGAATAAAAATTCCCGATGTGTTGCCGATTTTACCGCTACGGGATTTTGTCGTCTTTCCATACATGGTCACACCGCTGATCATTGCGCGGCAAAAATCGATGCGGTTGATCGATCATGTTATGGAGACGAATAAATTAATCGGACTGGTGGCACAACGACAACCAGAAATTGAAGAACCGGACGCGGATGTGCTGTTTCGCTATGGCACCGCGGCATATATTTTGAAAACACTTCGCTTCCCGGATGGCAGCCTGCGCATTTTGGTTCAGGGATTAGCTCGAGTCAAGATCGTCAAGTTCCTCCAGCGAGACCCCTTTTTCATGTCAAAAGTGAAGCGACTGAATGATAAATTGGAGCTGAATCTTGAAATACAGGCATTAGCACGGAACATCGCCAACCAATTTCACCGAATCAGTTTGCTTGTGCCCAATCTGCCCGATGAGCTGCAAATCGCGGTAATGAATATGGATGATCCAGGTCGGCTGACCGATCTGTTGGCTTCAAATTTGAATCTTTCACTCTATGAGCGAGAGGATATCCTGGAGACCCTGGATGTCAAAACTCGAATGGAGAAATTAACGGTTTATCTGAATCGTGAAATCGAAGTTCTGGAAGTGGGTTCTAAAATTCAAACCCAGGTTCAATCGGAAATGGGGAAGAACCAGCGCGATTTTTACCTGCGGGAGCAGTTGAAGGCGATCCAGCGGGAACTGGGTGAAAGCGATGAACGCACAGTGGAAATCAATGAGCTGCGCAATAAAATTGACAAAGCAGAGATGCCAGATCAAGTGGAGAAGGAGGCGCTTCGCGAATTGGATCGCTTATCCAAGATGCCGCCGGGAGCGGCAGAATATACCGTATCCCGAACTTATATTGACTGGCTCATCAATTTGCCCTGGGCTGTTTCCACAGAAGATAATCTGGACATTAATGAAGCTGAAAAAATATTAAATGAAGACCATTATGACCTGGATAAGGTCAAAGTCAGAATTCTGGAGTACCTGGCTGTTCGAAAATTGAAACAAGACATGAAAGGCCCCATCCTCTGTTTTGTCGGTCCCCCAGGCGTTGGAAAAACTTCGCTGGGCCGATCGATTGCGCGGGCGTTGGGACGCAAGTTCATCCGCATCTCGCTCGGCGGCGTGAGGGACGAGGCTGAGATACGGGGACATCGCAGAACCTACATTGGCTCTTTGCCGGGAAGAATTATTCAGGGTATCAAAAATGCAGCGTCAAATAATCCGGTTTTTATGTTGGACGAAGTTGATAAGATCGGTCAGGATTTTCGCGGCGATCCGTCATCTGCGCTGCTCGAAGTCCTGGACCCGGAACAAAATTTTTCGTTTTCCGATCACTATCTCGATGTGCCGTTCGATTTATCGAAGGTCCTGTTCATCACCACGGCAAATTACCTCGATCCTATTCCTCCTGCACTGCGCGACCGGATGGAAGTCATTGAATTGCCCGGCTATACGCAGGACGAAAAAGTTCATATCGCATTCAAGTATTTAATACCAAAACAACTGGACGAGCATGGGCTGAAACGTAAATTTGTCGTTTTTCAAAAAAATGCCGTGAAACATATCATCTCGGTGTTCACTCGTGAAGCTGGATTGAGAAACCTGGAACGTGAAATTGCCAAAATCTGCCGGAAAGTTGCCAAACGGATCGCGTCGGGCAGCACCGAAAAAATAATTATCACCCGAAAAAATCTGTCAGAGTTTTTGGGACCCGAACGATTCTATTCCGAAATTGCCGAGCGAATCACCGAGCCAGGGATTGCCACGGGGCTGGCGTGGACACCTTACGGCGGCGATATTTTATTTATCGAATGCAGCTTGATGAAGGGACAGAAGGGCTTGCTGCTTACCGGGCAATTGGGCGACGTGATGAAAGAATCCGCGCAAGCCGCGTTGACTTATGTTCGATCGAAATCCGAAAAATTGCAGGTTGATAAGAAGCAAATTGAAGAAGGAGAAATTCACATCCATGTCCCGGCTGGCTCGATTCCCAAAGATGGTCCCTCCGCCGGGGTTACGATGATCATCGCGATAATTTCGCTATTAAAAAATATGAAAATCAACAATACCGTCGCGATGACCGGAGAAATTACCTTGCGGGGAAAAGTTTTGCCGGTTGGCGGAATAAAAGAGAAGCTGCTCGCGGCAAAACGTGCAGGCATCAAAAGCGTGATCCTGCCATCCAAAAATGAAAACGATCTGGCTGAGCTGCCGGAAGAGGTGAGAACCTCGCTGAAAATTCATTTGATCGATACCATCGATGAAGCGGTGAAAATTGTGTTTCCACAGAAGGCTGACTAACTCTCCCCGATTGATTTTAAATTAACTTCATCAATTAAAAATTTGAAAGCTCACTTACAGGTGGAAAATAAACCTGGTTTCTGCCAGAAACCAGGTTTATACACCCGAGACTGAGGTTTTACCCAGCCCTCTAAATATCACTTGACATTTCACAAAAAATTGATTATTTTATTCACGGCAAAGATGTTATCTCGTTTGGTTTATTTTGACCGGGAGGAAACTACGATGAACCAAAAAATGATCAACCAACTTTGTCGCTCGAAGCACTTTATGATTGCTTTCCTACTATTCTTTCTGGCTACAAATTCAGCGATACGTGCTAATGACAAGACGACTTCAGCGCAACAGAGCGATACAACTGACCTTAATCTGAATACCCAATTTCTCCGCAATCAGCTTTGGGGGCAACTGCCCTTTCGCGGCGCGCCACAGGAATACTATGGCTTATTTCCCGGTGTGGTGCGGCAGGATTTCCGGGGCATCGAAAATCTGCATGTTCGGGGCAGTCGGCCCGATGAAGTTGCTTATTCGTTTGAAGGAGCGGATATCCGAAGCGCTTACACTGGCAGGAATTTATTTCGGATCATTCCCGAAGCGCTGGATCGAATTGAGCTTCACACTAACCCATCCGCCAGCAGCAGTTATGCCTCAGCTTTATTCGAGCATCGGCTGCGTCGGGGAGGAGAAAATTTCAGTCTGAAGCTCAGGGGTGAGAGCGATCGGTTCACCCATAGCTTTGAACAGCGGCTGGGAACATTTTCCTACGGCTATTATAATCTGCTTCTGCTGTCTGAAGGGAAGCTGTTCAAAGATAATATTCGTTTTTTTGTTGCGGGAGAAGGAGAATCCTTTGCCGACCATTATCGAAAATTCTGGGATGGATTTAGCATCGGCGGTCCCGAATTTCCGCTGGTTAATAAAAATGATGGACGCAGTCTCTACCAGATTGCGGGTGCAGATCGAATCACCATCCGACCTGGCAATCTTCCCCATGCCAACGCCGATCAATTTACATTGAACGGCATCATTGAAGCGGATTACACTCCTTTTGTTTTTCGAATGATCGGTCTCTATAACGACGAGAAGCAACAGCAGAATGATACGCCCATCTATCATGTTTTCAATCCGCGCCGAATTCCAGTTCTGGAACAGTATGCTGGTCTGCTCTCGCTGCAAATGGATTATGCTGGCGCGAAGAATCTGAACGCTCACTTTCAGCTCGATTGGCTTGGTTCGGGCCATAAAAATTATGATCCTTTATTTGGCGATAACTTCTGGCTGTATCGGGACAGCCTTGCCATCATTGCCAAAGGGCTGCCCTGGGAGACCCAATCGAGCCTGACACAATTTTACGATAGCTATATCATTGGCCCTGAAGATTTGAATTTTTATTGGTTTTACTTCTCTTCGCCGGGCGATATTATTGCTGCCTATTCCAAATCCATCGAGAACTATTGGGCAATTTCTGGCTCAGTCCAAAAAAAAATTGGTCAGCATCATTTAAATTTCGGCGCGGCTTTTCAGCGCCGTACCCTGAGGCAGTTTACCATCGGGAATTCACTTCAATACATGAATGAATATCGCAAGCTGGAAAAAGTGAATGGCAGCTATGATCCGGATCAGCTATTGCAGATGCGAAATTGGGGCGAGGTCGATGCCTTTGGCTTTGATATTTTTGGAAATAAAATTGATAAAACGGATGAAGTAAACGACGGACCCCGGCATCCGATCAATTATTCTTTTTACCTCGAGGATCAATTTATCTCTGGAAATTTACAGATCGATCAGGGACTTCGCTACGACAGTTTTTCCAGCGATGAGCCGATATTTCCCAATCCAACCAATCCTGATGTTATAGATGTCTGGTATACATCAACAGGTTGTTTTGCACCGGCTGCCAATATTCTTCCCCAGGCAATGATCAAGTCCTCGTCCCATAACTATCTCCAGCCGCGCTTAGGCGCTTCATTTTTAATCAACGATCGACTTAGGCTGAATGTTGATTGGGGCAAATATGCTCAGCAGGTCCGATTTAGTGATGTCTATTCCAGTCGCGCCTTTCATTACAAACACTTCCTGGGTGGTTATTTCAATAACGATCCGCACAGCACCGATGCCAAGCCAGTGACTTCAACACAAGCTCAGGCCGGAATATCTTATCAGGCTCTGTATCATTTAAATATTGGTGCAGTTGTCTTTCATAAGATAACCGAAGGGCATTTGCAATGTGACAGAATCGTTGCTGATCCTTCATCATATATAAGCAACTATTTTATACTCACGAATAACGGGGAAGCGATAGCGAAGGGACTCGAACTCTCATTGCAGTATAACAACAGGGGATTCGCTTCTTTTTTGAATTACACACTCTCGGATATACGCGGCTTTAATTCCTATCCCATTTCCAATCTGGCAGAGGTCGAGCATGGCATTAATGATAGCAATCCACCAGAAACTCAAGCCCAGAAAAAGTCCACATTGGATTATAACCAGCGACATCGCATCAATGCCTTATTAAGCTATGAGGTTAATGAAACAAAATCAAATTGGCTCGCCGGAACTGGTTTTTATTTATTATTTCGGTTTAATAGCGGGCACAATTTTACATTGTATGAAGGACCGTTCGGTCCTTATGGAGCTTACCTCGGCAGTTTGTTGCACGATGCAGATCCAAGATGGCGAACAGAAGCCGCGCATATTATCACGCCCTGGAATTACCAGTTTGATTTCAAACTCGACCGACAGTTTTTATTTGGGGGAATTGGAGTGACTGCTTTTGTTTATATTCAGAATCTGTTAAATACGAAAAATGTTCTGCATGTTTATTGGCGAACCGGAGCCACCTCGGAAGATGGATCGTTTGACTTGTGTCCAGGCTCAAAAGAAATCTTTATTGAGAATCTGGGCGAAGAATTCTTTGTGCTTTACAATTTGATCAATCTTCAACACCGTCAGCATTATCAGATGCAACAGGGCGGCGATCTGTTCGGTCGTCCCCGGGAGATTCGGTTTGGATTTCAGATAGAATTGTAGGACAGGGTGGTACGCTGTCCAATAATAAATCATCTTTGCCCTGGCTGGTGTGCTGGTCAAAACGATTGTCAAAGACGATCAAAGCCAATTTGTTCGCTGGTATTTGAATAATGAAAAAGGACGCCTGGTTGGGAATGGCATTTACATTGTATATATCGAGCTGCCAGAATTGGGCGTGAATAAAATTTTGAAACTGGTTGTCGTTTACAAATAATGAATCGAAACGAAAACCGAAAAACGATTCGCACTTTTGCTATCGCCTCTTTTCTGAATGATCTCGGCTCCGATATCATCTATCCCATCTGGCCGCTGTTTGTCACTTCGGTGCTCCATGCCAATATGGCGGTCCTCGGCTTTATCGATGGTTTAGGCGATGCCATTGTCTCGATCTCTCAGGCCGCGTCAGGCTACTTCTCTGATAAAATCCGAAAACGAAAAATATTTATCTGGTCCGGTTACTGCTTCGGATCGATTTCACGGATCGGCTATGCGTTATCAACAGTCTGGCAGCATTTGATTCCATTTCGGATTCTGGATCGAGCAGGAAAAATTCGCAGCGCTCCGAGAGATGCCATCATTGCGGATATTTCCACCAAAGAAAATCGAGGAAGAAATTTCGGCTTGCTGCGAACCATGGATAACCTGGGCGCGGTCGCTGGAATTTTGATCTGTATTTTTTTCGTTGAATTGTTGGGCTATCGAACGCTATTCATGCTGGCGGCGATCCCATCAGCGATCGGCGCCGCGCTGATTTTTTTCATTATCAAAGAAAGAAAAGCAGAGCAGCTAAAAATTTTTAAAGGTCTTTCATTCAAAGATCTGGATAAGAATTTTCTGCTGTTCCTGGTTCATTATCAAAGAAAGAAAAGCAGAGCAGCTAAAAATTTTTAAAGGTCTTTCATTCAAAGATCTGGATAAGAATTTTCTGCTGTTCCTGGTGCTCAGTGCAATTTTTGCTCTTGGAACATTTAGCTATTCGTTTCTTCTGATCTATGCAAAACAGTTTGGATTTGCTGTCACTTTTGTGCCGGTACTTTATCTCATTTTTACGGCTGCTGCTTCGATTTTTTCACTTCCCTTCGGAAGGCTTTCGGATAAGATTGGCAGAAAGAAAGTGCTGATGCTCGCTTTTGTGTTATGGGGACTGGTCTGCTTAAGTTTTATTTTATGGCACAGCTATTTTTCAATTATTCTGGCATTCATCCTTTATGGCGCACACAAAGCTGCATTCGATACAGTTCAGAAAACATTCGTCGCTGAGCTGGCTCCGCCGCAATACAAAGCCAGCACCCTGGGGGGATTTCAAATGGTCGTCGGGCTATGCGCGCTGCCCGCTTCTGTAATTGCAGGAATGCTTTGGGAAAAAGTAAGTCTGTCTATGCCATTTTATTTTTCACTGGCGGTGACTATTATTTCAAGTTCGATGTTGCTGGTTGTCAGGGAAAAATAATTTCAAATCAAAATAAGCGGATGCCTCAAGCAAAGACGCGAAGCCGCAAAGAATAAAATCTGTGAGGATCAGCGTCATCCGCGTTCTATTATTTTCTGTTTTATTTTAAAATTGTCCGCTCCGGAATTGCTCCATTTTTAAAATGTTTCTCCATCCAGCCAGACACGACATTTTCCCGATTATCAAAATATTTGGAATACGGCTTAATATCCAGCAGTGGCGTTCCGTCGAGCATATCTACTTCTGTAAAATAAATTCGGTTGGTTTCGATGCGTTTTATTTTTATAATGGATAGCCCCAAATGATTGGGACGATGCGGACTGCGGATGGCAAAAATACCATGAGCGACATCTTCCAAAAATGGCTTCCCTTCCAGATGTTCTTCTACAGATCGATGGAAGTAATAAATCAAAATGGCATGACTGAATCCATCAAGGTCCTTTAACCCAGGCTGATATTTTTCTTCCAGTTCAATCCAGCCTTCCGCTTCGGATTTGAATATTCCCTGGATTGGAATATCCTTTGCATCCTGATACGGCGTATGAATGACGCCGATAGGTTTGATGTTGATTTTTTTGGGCAGGCCGTTGGCAATAATATTTTTTAAGATCATTTTTTCTTCAGAAAAATTAAAGTCAAGATAATTAAGGTCAAGATAATTGAAGCTAAAGCGATTAGCTTTTTAATCATCTTGACTCAAATCATCTTGACGTAAATCATCGGCGCTGACGCCAACCTCGAATTAGAAAATAACCGCTAATCAGAAATAATCCTAACAGCAACAGATGGTTAGCGTTGAAGGTGATCGGTCCCAGTGTCGCCAGCACCTGCGGTGTTTCATAATAACGAAATTGATCGACGACAAATCGATCGATGCAATAATAGCAGAAAACCAGCCAGAACGTGAATCCTGAAAAATTTGGCTTTCGATCGAGCCAGAGAACCAGCGCAAATCCGATGAAACCCAGCGCGGATGCGAATAACTGTGCGGGCCAGAGATGGGTGTGAGGAAAAACTGACCCTGCCACACCCTCAGGTGGAAACACAATACCAAGAAAATTTTTGGTGGGACGTCCGAAACAGCAGCCATTTAAAAAACAGCCACCCAGCCTTACAATTCCTTCTCCGAGCAAAAAAACCGGCGCCATGGTATCGCCCAGGTTTAAGAAATTTATTTTTTTTGTTTTCGCATAAACCAGAGCCGAAATAATTGCCAGCACCACGCCGCCGACCATAGACAAACCAGCGATGCCAATGGTGCCGTTCTGAAATGGATTAATGGTGTTCAACCATTGCCCTCTGAATTCATCGATATGATAAACCACATACCAGAATCGGCTGCCGACAATGGCGGCAAGCATGATGATGACCGCCAGATCCAGGATCGTCTCTTTTTTAATCCCAAAACGATGCGCCCGCTTCATGGCGATCCAGATTCCCAACGCCACGCTAATAGCCAGGGCAAGGCCATAACTTCGTAATTCAAACGCACCAATTTTAAAGAGGACAGGATACATCGCTTTCTCCAATACATTTTACGGGTCTACTGATTCCATCGCCTGGAGCGATGGAATCAGTATTTCGACAAGAATATCTCTACAATTAATTTTAATAAGTGAAACTAATTAATGGCGTGCATGTTTCACCACAAAATCTCCTTTTTTTATTCCCAGATGATTTGCCACATGATCGCATTTTGTCATCAAAATAAAATAGATGTTTTTATGAACACAACTTAAGCCTTCATAATTGCCCTGCCCTTTGGAAATAATCAGATCCGCTTGCTCAAAAAGACTCCTGAATTCCGCCGAACTGGTCTCCAAAATCGTTCCTGGCGCATCATCGCCATTGGTAATGAGGTGGGCAATTTTATCGATTCCAACCATTTCCGCATCTTCAATCAACGCATCATTGATGATTGGCGCGCCCCGGACGGAAAAATAGACATTCGGATGCTGAATCGTTTCTAAAAAAATCCGATCCATGACGATTTCTCCGGCATTGTCGCCAAGGTAAAGCAGCATTTTTGACTTCGAAAGAGAAGCTTGCAATGCTCTGGAATCATCAATCGCAATGACAATTGATTTTGCTTGCTCCAATGTTTTGTTGATGTCAAACGGCTGATTGGGTCCAAAGTCAATGACATTCCCAGCAATGGCGAATCGCAATGCCATCTGAAACGGATCGTCTGCTTCCGCCACTAATTTTTTCAGATCGGGATAATAATTGAGCAGCAACTGATTAAACTGCTTTTTAATTTCATAGTATGGATCAGGGTTATTCAAAACAGCTCGAATAATACGATGCATTTCCCTGCCTAATTTTGGCGGCGATTGGTCGTAATTAATTTTGCTGAGATAATCCAATAACGCCCGCATGGATTGTTCTTGCTGCTCTTTGGTGACTAAACCTTTCTTGAAAAGTGTAATTAAACTTCCGATGGCGCAGGGAATGCAATCATAGGTTGCTTTAATAGCTGCTTTGGATAAAGGTTTCAAAAATATTTTCCTCTTCATTAACTATACTTTGCACGGGCATAAATTAAACTTTCAGCTTCGGCAAAAAACGCCTCGCGATGACAATAAAAAAATGTTCAAGTTATGACCGT
>JALOPY010000147.1 GCA_025453735.1 bacterium
GATTGAGACTGCGGATGGCGGTTTTTATGAAAAGAGACAAGCCATTCTCAATCAGGATTATGGTGCAGCCATCAGCGTGACTTTTACGTTAGAGCCGAAAGCAACGATAACAATTCCATTTGCCATCGTTCTGGATTTTCCGCAACAGCGATTTATCGACGGGAAAAAATTTGAGCGAAAATATGTCAAGAGTTTCAAGGATAACGATGCCAGAGCTGTGGACATGGTGAAAATTGCCCTTGATAATTATCCTGACTGGCTGAACCGGACACTTACCATCCAAAACCGAATTTTTGATTTGATACGGCAGAATCCTTCCTACAAGGATGACAAAGAAGGTGCATTGCGACTGACCCGATTGATTCTCAACGAATTTAGTTTTCCAATGTCAAATGCCGCAGTCTGGATTGAGGACGAGAGCGGCAATGATCGCGCCCGGTTCCTGGAATGTTTCGATTACGCCTATATCAATCCCTCGGATGTGGATTGGTATTCCATGGTGTTGCTGCTCCTCTTCCCTCATATCGAACAAGAACTTTGCCAGCGCTTTATTGATTCGATTCTGGCAGAAGATCCGGCACCGCGGTTTTATCATTACCATGCTTCATTTGTCGAGGCCCGACAGCATTTTGAAGCCTGTCCTGAAGAGTATGAAGATATATCGCTGACCCAGATCAGAGATGCTTTCAAGGTGAAGGGCAGCGTGGCGCATGATTTAGGCGCTCTGCCGAAAGGTCATGCTTTGCGCAATGTCAGTGATTATGCCTGGTACAATAATAACTATTGGGTGGATCTCTTCCCCAAGCTGGCATTAAGAGTACTGCGTAATATTAAATTCACAGGCGATACGGAATTTTTAAAAAAAAATTGGGAGACGCTTAAATTCGGATTTGAACATTTAAATGAGCTTGATGCAGACGGAGACGGCATTCCCGAGGGCAACTCCCATGAAGTCAAGAATACCTTTGATAATTTGACGCTATTCGGTATCGATGCTTATGATGTGACTATTTTTATGGCTGGCTGCCGGGCGATGATGAGAATGGCAGACATGATGAAAGACGCACCCGCCCAAAACCAATATGAAGCTCACTTTCAAAAAGTCTCCGCAATTTTCGAGAAATTATGGCGGGATGAGGGAAACAGCAACGACAGCAGATTGCAGTATTACATCACCTGCTATTGTCCTGATACAGGGAAAACAAACGCCGATACCTGGATTAATCAACTGGATGCCTTGTGGTATTTGATCGCAATAGGAGAAGAGCCTTTTATCGCTGATGAGAGAGCAAAAAAAATCCTCAAAACTATTTATAAAAATAATCGCACCACCATGGGCTGGGCCATGTGCCGGACCGCGGACGGAGGCGCGGTGGAATCGGAACAAGGACAGGACGTTTATACCACATCCAATTATGTTTTTGCCCAGCTTCTTGATTATTATGGAATGGTCAAAGAAAGCAAAGAAGTCTATAAGGCAATGGATAAAGTTATCTTCCAGCATGGAAATTCATTGATTTCGCCGGACAATCTCCGGGCTGAATTGGAACAAGAACATGGAGAGTCCACTCCACAGCCCCATTATATCGTAGCTGCTTATCCAAGACCGGGCGCCGTTTTGACGCAGCTCGTGATACCATACGTCAAAGAGGTTCAAGCGCGAACGGGGACCAGAAAAATAAGCTCTGAGCTATTGAAGTCTTTTATAGCTAATTTGATGAGGCAGGTTGTTTAGTAAGATGGGTTAAAGGATTATTGGAGTGATGGAGTATTGGAGCAATGAAAACTTCAACACTCCATTACTCCAAAACTCCATTCAATTCACCTAATCAGAAACCTAAAAAACAAGGAGTACCATGAAAGAGATGACTGGGAAACTCTCAATCAAAGAAAAAGTCGGCTATAGTCTGGGGGACACGGCATCGAATCTGTTTTTTCAAACCTTTATCTTCTTTCTGCTTTACTTTTATACGGACGTGTTTGGCATTCCCGCGTCAGCCGTTGCCACAATATTTTTGGTGGGACGGATTTGGGATGCTGTGAATGATCCGTTGATGGGTATGCTAGCGGATCGCACCAACACGAGATTTGGAAAATTCCGCCCTTATCTGCTTTACACTGCTTTGCCTTTCGGCATTCTTGGTTTTATTATGTTCATCACGCCGGATATCAGCACCAGCGGCAAGGTGATCTACGCCTTCGTTACATACAACTTGATGATGATGGTTTACACCGTTATCAATGTGCCCTATTCTGCGCTTATGGGCGTGATCACTCCCAATTCACAGGAGCGAACGGTTGTTTCTTCGTTCCGGTTCGTAGCTGCTTTTGTGGGACAATTCATCGTCCAGTTTGCCGTTTTGAGGTTGGTCACTGTATTCGGAAAAGGCAATGAGACTGCGGGCTGGCAATGGGCAATGGCTGTCATGGCTGGATTCTCGGTTTTCCTCTGGCTGGCGACATTCGCCTCCACCAGGGAACGCGTACAACCTGTCAAGGAACAAAAAAATCCGTTGAAACAGGATTTGTCCGATCTGTTTAAAAATATTCCCTGGGTGTTGATCGGTTCAGCCACGATTTTCCAACTGCTGTTCAACGTCATCAAGGGTGGCAGCATCATGTATTATTTCAAGTACTTCGTGCAGGATCAGCAACTTTCATTACTGGGCAACACGTTCAGTTTTTCGTACCAGTCCCTCACTTCGGCATTCCTTCTCATGGGTACAGCAATGACCATCCTTGGCGCGGTGATGACCAGCATTTTCAGCAAGGCGTTCGGTAAATCCCGGTGTTATTATGGTTTTCTGGGCATTGCCACCATAGCCACCGCACTTTTTTACGTCCTGAAATCCCAGGATATTTTTTTGATGTTCGTGCTTCAAATTATCGCATCGTTTGCTGTGGGGCCAGTTTCAGTGCTGCAATGGGCTATCTATACGGATACGGCTGACTATTCCGAATGGAAAACCGGCCGCCGCGCCACAGCGTTGATCATGGCAGCATCCCTGTTCGCTCTAAAACTCGGCATCGCCCTTGCCGGCAGCATCCAGGCATGGGTACTGGATTATTATGGGTTCGTGGCAAATGTAGCACAATCCGCGACAACGCTCAATGGTATCAAATTGCTAATGAGTATTATTCCCGCCATTGCCGGAATCATCGGCGTCGGATTAATGCTATTCTATCCGCTTAATAATAAAATGATGGTCAAAATTGAAGAGGATTTGACAGCAAGACGCAAGGAAGGATAGCAATTGCAGTCAAATTACCACAGCCTGATCTGCTGGTAATTTGACTGCTTTGTTTTATTTTGGAGCAAAAGGAAAGGATAAATCCTGGTAATATTCTAGAGTTTTATCTGGCTTTTCTAAATCCTCTGGGATAGGAAAACCGGAAAATGTTTGGAAATAGAGTACGCAGGCATTGCGCCACCAGATGGCTTCTTTCTCCTGTATTGGCAGCATCTGCTGGACATGGTTGAAAATTTCAGCATCAATTCTTCCCTGGAAATTTTTCCAGTCATCCTTCATCTCCGAAACCTTTTTGGCGCCATCATAATATCGATAACACAATTCGTCCCACAAAATTCTCCCCGATCTCATCTTATAATTCCAGTCCAGGTGATGAAACCAGAGCAGGTATTCATCCGGGCAACTATCCAATGAAGCAAATCTTTCTCGCACAGATTTAGCATATTGACCAATCTCATCACTGCCAGATTCAGTCCGATCAAATCCAATGCCCTGCTTGTCCGCCCGATGGTAATAGACCGATGTCCAGTCATCGCGTTGTTTATCTTTTATCCAGGGAGCCGGTCCGTAGTGATGATCCCAGCCCATAATATGATGCAGCCCAAGAGGTGTCATATAGTTGACTGTATTTTCCCGGGAGGACAACATCATATTTTTTATCGCTGAGACAACTTCTTTGTTATGAGACAAGCTTAACTGAATCCATTCCGTTGCAATATCTTCCGTTGATAAATCATGATCCCAAGCTAATCGTCCAAAAGCAAACCAATTTGCTTGGGCAAAAATATGACCGGTCCAATTTCGATCCGTGCCAGTATTGGCGACTCCGGCGATTCCTGATATTTTATTTCCAAATAATGATCCGTCGATTACCCTGGCAACGGTACTTCCATCACCCCGCGCATACGTATCTGAATCCAGCACTTCTTCGAACAACGTGCCCAAATAAACCAGATGTGTGCTAAAACCGAGGTATTCCTGCGTGATTTGAAATTCCATCATCAAGGGTGTTTTCGGTGTTGCGCCAAACAGCGGATGAAACGGCTCACGCGGCTGAAAATCAACAGGCCCATTTTTAACCTGAACCAGCACATTATCGCTGAATTTCCCATCCAGCGGTTTGAATTCATTATAAGCTTGTTTCGCTCGATCCTCTTTGTTATTGGCATCGTAGACAAACGCCCGCCACATCACGACACCACCATACGGCTTAAGCGCATCGGCAAGCATATTGGCGCCATCGGCATGGGTGCGACCATAATCGCCGGGTCCGGGTTGTCCTTCGGAATTTGCTTTGACCAGAAAACCACCGAAATCGGGAATCAGGTCATAAATTTCTCTGGCTTTATCCTTCCACCAGTTTTGAACATCTTTGTCCTGGGGATCAGATACTTTCAAACCGCCAATATCGATTGGCGCACTGAATCGGATGGAAAGATAGACTTTGATGCCATAAGGACGAAAAACATCAGCTAGCGCCGCTACTTTTTTTAAATAGAGCGGGGTCAAAATGTGTGCATTGGCATTCACATTATTCAGCACCGTGCCATTGATTCCAATCGATGCATTCGCCCGTGCATAGTCGATGTAATAAGGATGAATATAGTCAGGAAGTTTCTGCCAGTCCCAAAGTGAAAAACCAGCGTAACCTCGTTCGATGGTACGATCGAGGTTATCCCAGTGGTTCAGCACTCGAATTTGGATTTTGGGAGACGAGACAAAATTGAGTCGTGTGATGTCCTGATAAGTCTGCAATAGGCTGACAAATTTGAAAACGCCATACAACAATCCAGCGTGAGTTTTTGCCGTGATGACGATCAGTGAATTTTTCTTGATGCAGACAGTTTTAATTAAAAAACCTTCGTCATTTAATTCCGATACCTGACGCCTGGTTTGACCCAATATTCCAGGCGGCAGATCACTGTGACAGGCAATTATTAAAGCATTCTCATTAAGTGTATTCCGCTCCGGAACTGTTTCTCCGAATAAACCTTGAAAAGCAAGTGACAATTCATTCTTTATGATTTGACTGGTCGCGGATTCACCAATTACAATTTGTGATGTGATCAATTTTTTGTATGAATTCAGAACCTCGGCATCTGCTATTTTATCGTATTTCAGCCATAAACGATAGCCATCATCTGCATTGGAAGATTTATTTAAGACTAAAATAAAGATGAAAAAAAGGATAAATGATATTTTCATTTCTCTATTATCTATTGTCATAGGGCGCTCAATCCCACTCATTCATTTCCTGATTTGATAATTCCTTATTTAATCAATAAAAACTTTTTTAATTTTGAAAAGCCATTTGCTTCCAATCGATAAAAATAGATGCCGCTCGGCTGATTTCCTTTGTACCATGTTTCTGTATGAATTCCTTTTCCTCGTGTTTCATCGACAATAGTAGCCACTTCCTGCCCTAACAGGTTATAGACTTTCAAGGTTACATGCCCTTGTGTGGGAAGCTCAAAACGAATACAGGTGCCGTAATAAAACGGATTCGGGAAGTTTTGGCAGAGTTTATAATCTTCGGGAATTGTTTGTACTGGAATATTGGTCGGCCTGAGTTTCATTGTCACACAGGTTGACCAGGTTAATCCCGCATTGTTTCCTGTTAAATACAAATTACCCTGAGTATCGAGAAGCATGTCATTAATATCATAATCATAATACGAGAACCAATTTATATCGCCCTTTGAATTGTACTTTGCTAATAGGTTTCGACGATTTTGCTGGTTGGAATTTTTAAAAAAGGCATAGACATTTGACACGTCATCTACAACATATCCGCCATAGCTCGTCCCCCAAATTTCATCACTCGAAGCCCAAAGAAGAGTTCCATCGGGGTGATATTTGAGAATTTTGCCGTGCCCAAGGAATACATGAATATTATTAAAATCATCGATTAAAATATTTTCAGATTTTGATGGAAAGCCCGTTCCCCCTCCTGTGAACGTATTTCTCCAGATTTCGTTGCCATAAGGATCATATTTGACTGTTAAATGATAGTTGTTTATGATGACGTTGCCAATTCGATCAACAACGACGCCATGTGGTTGTTCTTCATTATATTCATTCTGAATTTTTTCCCATAATAAATCACCAGATGAACTGTATTTAATTAAAAAATAATCGGAATCGAAAGGTGTCGCATCGCTGGTTAGATCTCCTAAAATATAAATATTTCCCAGGTGATCGACTGTCATATCTGACATAAAGGCATAATCAAAACCGCCAATGTAGGAATTTATCCATAGCTGATTTCCATTGCTATCATATTTTACCGTGATAATTTTCCATTTGTCAATTGGATAATAACTAGCATAGCCAGCAATAATTACATCATTATTTTCATCGATTTCCATGTCAGGAAAATATTCCCAGGAACTTTCAGATACAGAATAAGACCTGACCCACTCCTGTTCGCCTGCAGCATTCATTTTTATTGTTACAAAATTA
>JALOPY010000148.1 GCA_025453735.1 bacterium
GCGATGATTGATATCGACTATTTTAAGAATTATAATGATACGAATGGACATCCTGCTGGCGATGTTGTGCTGAAAGATATTGCGCAACTACTTCATGGCAACATCCGAAGTATCGACATTGCTGCTCGATATGGCGGTGAAGAATTTGCTTTAATTTTGGTTGAAACCGACAAAGATGCAGCGACTTTTGTCGCGAACAAAATCAAAAATTTGGTTGAGCAGCATCGGTTTCAGCATGAAGAAACACAGCCAAATGGAAAATTGACGATTAGCATGGGAGTTGCAACGTTTCCAGGAGATGCGACGACGCCAGAGGATTTGGTTTCTCTTGCTGACAAGCGTCTTTATCACGCGAAAAAAAATGGTCGCAATCGCGTTGTGTTGCAATAATCATTGGTTTTATAGGGAACCAGTACTATGGCAATCACATTTTTAAGAAAAAGAACTTTTACTCGCAAATTATTTGTTAGCATTTTTATCATATCGTTGATACCGTTGCTCATCAGCTTTGTTTTGTTATTCAAAATCGGTGTCGCCAGAAATCTTATTGAGCCAGGCTCGCTCTATCTATTTTTCTCTTTATTATTTTTGTTGATTATCGTGCTCGCTGCATTAGGGGCGATTTCCTTTGCGAAGCATATTGGCGAGCCATTAAAGCAATTTACCAGAAGCGCGACGGAAATCGCACGCGGCAATTTTAACCACA
The DNA here is from genome assembly GCA_025453735.1 of bacterium. Taxonomy (GTDB): domain Bacteria; phylum Zhuqueibacterota; class Zhuqueibacteria; order Thermofontimicrobiales; family Thermofontimicrobiaceae; genus JALOPY01. Next base: position 707 of record JALOPY010000148.1, read on the forward strand.
AAGTGCCAATGCCAGCGGATGAAGAGTTGGGCAAGCTGGCAAAACTATTCAATTTCATGACGATGGAACTGCGACGATTAAATGACATGAATTTGAATAAAATAATAAATGAAAAAAATAAAACTGAAACGATCATGAAAAACATTGCCGATGGTGTGATCGTTACTGATGCTGATAATAAGGTTCTCGTTGTAAACTCGATGGCTGAATCCTGGTTTGGATTGCGAGAGATTGATATCGTCGATCAGCCGATCGAGAAATTGATCTATGAACAAAAATTATTGACGCTGATAAATGTTATCCGAACAAATGGCAATCATGATGACGATAAAGTTGAGTTCGTGATAAAGCCCGACAACAAGCGAAAACTGATTGTATTACAGGCAAAAGCTGCACGCGTGATCGATACAGAGGGGAAACTGATCGGGATTGTGACGATATTTCGGGATGTCACCAAAGAAAAAGAGATCGATCGGATGAAGACCGAATTGGTCTCCATGGTCGCTCACGAATTGCGCTCCCCGCTAACTTCAATTGCTGGCTTTAGTGAGCTACTGCTTGATGAGGGTGTTACCGAGCAGCAGTCGAAAGAATATGCTGAAATTATTCTCAAGGAGTCCAATCGATTAGGCAACCTGATTAACAAATTTTTAGATATTTCGAGAATCGAGTCCGGAAAAAGCCAGGTTCATAAAACCATGGTGAATTTAGGCGACGTGATTGAAAGTGTGCTGGAAATGAATATGTACCTCGCCGAACGCAAGGGAATGCAGGTAGATCTTAATATCCCGGAAGAGTTGCCTCCGGTGTTTGTGGATCGGCAAATGATCGGGGAGGTAATTTTGAACTTGTTCTCCAATGCTGTGAAATATAGCCCCCAGGGAAAAAGAATTGCCATCGATGTCGAAGAAAATAATGATGAACAAATTGTTCGAATTATCGATGAGGGCTATGGCATTCCTGAAAAATCACTGAATAAAATATTTGAAAAATTTTATCGGGTGCCCGACAATGAACATACCCAGGAAGTAACAGGTTCAGGACTCGGCTTAGCGTTGGTTAAAGAGATTATCGAGCTACATGATGGTTTGGTATCTGTTGACAGTGCCCTGGGACAAGGCTCAACATTTAGTTTTACGATACCCAAAACAACTGATGAAGCGCAACAAGTGCAATACTCTTCTTTATCTGAAGAAGAGGTCAACACGGTTGAATTTTGAGCTATTGATTGCTTGATTGAATCGATCTGCTGTTCACGAAGGAGATTTTTAGAAAGGGTTTTGCTGGGATTCAGGGGAAGAGGTAATCCTCTCCATCCGCCTCATTATTCTGTACCGCTGATATTAACCGATCAATTATAAAAATAAGGGGGAGTATTCCGAAGCGTTTTAGTAATTATAGCATAATTGCTGTAGTTTAATTCATTTATTCGTTAAATAAAAGTGAGGGATCTTATGGCAATATCACAAAAATCAAGAGAATTGCTTGCCATAAAAGATCGAAATAGCGTGAAAGACCTGGAAAACTACATCAGTGATCACATCTACCGGAGCAGCCAGATCGTTACGCCAACATTTTTGATGAACAAAACTCCTCATAAGAAGACCATTCTTCTTATCGATGATGAAGCTGACATGATTGAGATCGGTCGAAAAATTGTCGCATCGGCTGGTTATCATTTTCTATCTGCTTCGAGCGGCCAGGAAGGATTAGACTATATTTTAAAATATAAGCCTGATCTGATTCTGTTGGATTACCTGATGCCCGATATGAACGGAGCCGAAGTCTTTCATCGCCTGGTTTCCAGTCAACGATATAAACACCTGGCTGATACGCCGGTGATCATGATTACGGCACAGCCGGAGAGTGATATCGATCGCACGTCACTATTTGAGATGGGATTAGCATCTTTCTTAGTAAAACCATTTGGACATCGCGAGCTGATCAATATCATTGACAATGTTTTTATTCTCCATCAAGTTCGTCAGAAAAATAAAGAGCTGGAACAAAAAATTCGCCGCACTGAATATAAGTATCAAGACCTGATCGAAAATGCAAATGACTTGATATTCACCCTGAATCTCAAAGGTGATTTTATTTTCATCAACCGTCGCTTGAGCACGCTGGCAGGTTTTACCCGGGAAGATTGGATCGGACGCAGCTTTTTTGACCTCGTTGCTCCTGAAGACCGAGTGGAAGCGAGAAATAACTTTAATTTGACATTAAAAGGCCGAGCCCGGATTTTTGAGATCAGGATGATTTGCCAGAGCGGCACCCCCCTGTTTCTTTCGATGAATATTAATCCAATTTTTGAAAAAGGAGAAGTCGTTGGCGCAGTTGGTATCGCCAGGGACATTACCCAGAGGAAGAAGTTAGAGCAGGAGATCACAGATCTCAAGAATTTTAATGAAAGTATCATTCAAAGCATGGGCGCGGGATTAATTACCCTCGACCTGGAGCGTCGGATTACCTCGTTTAACAATGGCGCTGAAGAAGTTCTTGGTTATAAAAATGACGAGGTTGTTGGCAGATTTCTTGATGAGGTTATCCCAATCGAAGAAAGCCGCAAGCTGCTGCCCGATGTAGTATCACAAAATCATTCATTGCTAAACCGGGAAATTGAATTAACACGAAAAGATGGCTCTCATGTTTTTGTCGGATACACCATTACGCCCCGAATCGATAATCACAATTTGAAAGTGGGAACGATTATTTCGTTTCGGGATATCTCTCAAATCAAACAAATGCAAGTGGAAGTTGTGCGAATGGATCGTTTAGCCTCGTTAGGCGTTTTAGCCTCAGGAGTCGCGCATGAAGTGCGCAATCCGCTGGCAGGCATTAAAACGATGGCACAAACGCTGGAAGAGGAAATCGAAAAGAACGATCCACGGCAGGAATATTTATCGCGAATCATTCGTCAGGTCAACCGCCTGGACGAGCTGCTGCGAACGCTTTTCTCTTATGCCAAACCGCGCCAGCCGATTCGAAAGCCCCACCGATTGCAAGACATTATTCAAGAGGTTGATATTTTGCTTGATGACCGCATCAAGAAAAAGAAGATTGATTACACAAAAATTTTGCCCAAAGATTTGCACAAAGTGTTTGTCGATTTTCATCAAATCCAACAAGTGTTTATCAATTTATTCTTGAATGCGATCGAAGCGATGCCGAATGGCGGCAGTTTCGAGCTTCAAGCACGGGCTGTGGAAACAATTATATATGCGAGGGACAGACGCAAAAGAGCATTTGTCAATCAAAATAAAGAATCCCAATATGTGGAAGTAACAATTCGGGACTCAGGAGTTGGGATAAAGCCCGATCAGTTGAATAATATTTTCGATCCCTTTTTCACGACTAAACCCCAGGGAACCGGATTGGGACTTTCGATTGTGTATCGGATCATAGAGGAACATAATGGTGAAATTCGAGTTGATAGTAAATTAGGTGAGGGGACAACTTTTACACTACTTTTGCCCACGGAGGAATAGTTTTTCATGAAAGAGCGAATTCTAAAAATATTGATCGTTGATGATGAAGAAGTTTTGACATTAGGTTATTCAAAATGTCTTATAAAAGTTGGCTATGAAGTAAAAACAGCCAGCTCCGGTGAAGAAGCGATAAAGTTGTTGAAGGACGAAATGTTTGATCTTGTTTTGTTAGATATTCGTCTGCCCCACATGTCCGGAATGGAGGTGCTCTCGAAAGCGCTGGAAATCGACCCGGATTTGATCGTGATTATGATCACGGCACATGGATCAGTCCAATCCGCAGTTGATGCTATGAGGATGGGCGCTTTTGATTATTTGCTCAAGGGATTTGATCATGAGGAATTAAGAACGGTTGTAAAAAAGGCACTTGATATGTATCGCCTTAAACGGGAGGTGTCGCAACTGCAGGAAAATGAGAGAAAGAATTATCCAGATATTGCTATTTTCGGAAACAGTCCCAAGATTAAATATATAAAAGATCTGATAAAAGTTGTTGCCCGAACACCGAAAACATCCGTGCTTATCGAGGGCGAAAGTGGCACTGGCAAAGAGTTAGTTGCAAAAGCAGTTCATAATTTGAGCTCTCGTTCCGATAAACCGCTGATCGCGATTAATTGCAGCGCCATTCCAGAGAATCTCATGGAGAGCGAGTTGTTCGGATATGAAAAGGGTGCTTTTACAGATGCAAAAAGTTTAAAAAAGGGTGTCTTTGAATTAGCGCATGGTGGAACGCTATTCCTCGACGAGATTTCCAGTATGAAACTTTCGCTTCAGCCAAAACTTCTCCGGGTGCTGGAAACCCAATCATTTCGTCGTATCGGCGGGACATCCGATATTAAGATCGATGTGCGAATCATTGCCGCAACAAATCAAGAGTTGAAAGAATGTGTTGATAATGGATCGTTTCGAGAAGATTTGTACTATCGCTTAAAGGTAATGGTAATTAATCTTCCACCATTACGAGAAAGGGTGGAGGATATTGTGCCGATGGCAAAAATGTTTATCGAACAAAATAACAAAGAGTTTTCTAAGAATATAGTGGGTTTTTCCAAGGAAGCGGAACAATTGATGCAGAATTTTGATTGGCCTGGTAACGTTCGCGAGCTGAAGAATATTATGGAACGCGCGGTCATCCTCTGCCAGGGGAATGTCGTTACGGAAGAATATTTACCAATCGAGCTGCGATCTGCCAAACCAAAAGAACCAAAGCCAATTTCTTACCAATCACCAACAGGAGAAGCATTGTCCCTTCAGGATATTGAACGAAAACACATCCTGGAAATGCTGGATAAATTTAATGGAAATAAATCAAAAGCAGCACGAGTATTGAATATTTCCCGTTCAACGCTTCGCGAAAAATTGAAACAGTACGGCATTTCATGATGGGGAATAACGATAAAAATATCAAAAAATTACCAGAAAGAGCTATTCACGAATGAAATGATTCCAACGTAAGGACACAAATGTTATATTAGATTTCAAAATTGTTAGTATTGAGCATTGATTTATTTCTGCATTGTTGTTTTTCACAATCTGCCCCGCGAATTTTCACTTCTTCGTTAGTTTTATCTGTATCTTCGGGTTGAAATTAGTCGATTTTGGTCAAAATTCGATCAATCTCCGATCTGAAGCATCCAAATAAAATCTCCGCCGCTAAAATCTAACCTTAAAACTGGCTTTATCGTTATCTTTTATTGGTAGCGTAACCAATTAAAAAATTAAAGAATATGTTTGGTAGAAAAATCATTCTTAAATTAGAAATAATTCTAACGAGCGGTTCCGCTCACTGGCATAGAATTTGCGTTAATCAAAATGAATTGGTTTGTAACCTCATAAAGTTCAAGAATATAACATAGGGGATAGTTTAATGAATTCTACGTCCAAGCGAATATTAATTGTTGATGATGAAGAGGATTTGACGTGGAGCATTTCGAGGAGCTTGAGAAAGGAGAATGATAACTATGATGTTCTCTGTGTCAATTCAGGTGAAGCAGCAATAGACGTCCTGACACGACTTTCTTTGGATCTTGTTATTTCAGACATTCAGATGCCGGGAACCAATGGTTTGATGTTATTAGAATTTGCCTATAAGATCCAACCTGACATCAAAGTGATAATTATGAGCACATGGGAAGAACAGTATATAGAGGAGATGATTAGCAAACGTTCTGGAATATTTTATTTAGAGAAACCATTTGATATTAATCGCATGAAGTGGACAATCCATCGTGCGTTCTATCCATCTCATAATAAATACATGGGACGTCTCATCAATATGAATCT
>JALOPY010000149.1 GCA_025453735.1 bacterium
TGATACGCCAACAATTTGACGAGGATGGGGAGGGCGATCAGGAGGACGCGGCAACCGAAGAGGCAAGACTGATACTCATGCCGGAAACGGTTGAACAAAGCGAAGTACCCATTGAGATAAAGCCTGAAGATTTAAAGCCAGCATCATCGGAAGCAAGCAAACCAGTTCCGCGGCAAGTCGTAGAAACCATTTCCAAACCAAAAGAGCCGCCGCCGCCGCGGGAACCTTCTTCGGTAAAAAACAATATCCTGGTTGTCAGTGTCGATGATGACTGCAAAGATGAGCTGATGGACATCCTGACCAACGAAAAGATGAGCTGATGGACATCCTGACCAACGATAAATTTGAAACAAAGGAAATCACCGAGCTGGGAGGATTACAAATCAATTTTGGCAAGGTTAGTTTTGAAGAATTTTCTCAATTCAATGCGATTTCCATTTCAGTCGATAAGCAATTTGCTCCATTTTTAGCTTCGATAAAACCGAGGACCTCCGGGCTGATTTTTGCATTTGATTGTTCGCAAAAAAACACCTGGGAATACACGAACTATTTAATCCATTCAATGTGGGAGAAATTTCAACTCCCCTATGTGATCGCTGTAATGAATTTCAACGAATTTACCACTATCTCATTGGATGTGATTCGTTACCAGTTGAATATCGCAGAAGAGATTCCAGTGATGGAGTGGGATCCTGTTGATAAGACCTCAGTTCGAGAACTATTAAAAATCATTACCCGATCGAGCCAAAAGCCGAAGCCGAGAAAAACCTCAGGGATACTGGACGCAGTGGTAGAAAAGGTTATGGCATAGCTGCACCATTTCGCGAAGATTAGTGATAAAATTCAAAGCTTAAAGGAATTCTCTATAGGGATTGGGGAGCGATTTATTTTCAGTGGGCGGAAGTGTAGGAGATAAAAGTATCTATGAAAAAAATTGTATTTGTGGATAATGACACAAGCTATATTGTTCCATTAAAAACTGAATTCGAAAGAGCCGGATTTGAGGTGAATTGCTGGGACGATGCTCAGAAGGCGCTTGACGCAATCAGCAACCAGCAGGTCGATCTGCTGATTTGTGAAGTTGAATTGCCCCAGATGGATGGTCACAAATTTTTCAAAAAAATTCGTTCCATTGATGCGTTCAAAACGACGCCATTCATATTTCTCAGCAGTCAAAAACGTGTGGATGATCGCATTAAAAGCATGGAATTGGGCGTTGATGATTACATTATCAAACCATTTTCTATCGAGGAAATAGTTGCCAGAATCAAAGCGCTTTTCAAAGAGATAACGCTGCAAAATGATACCAACCATCAGCCTGATAAGGGATTTTCTGGAAATTTAACAGAAATGAACCTGGTGGATTTAATCCAGACATTGGAGCTTGGAAAAAAATCAGCCTTGTTAAAACTAAAACACGACTCCGCCAGCGGATTGGTTTATATAAAAAATGGTGAAGTGATCGATGCCTCGCTGGAATCGCTGCCACCAGAACAGGCATTGATGAGAATGTTTACCTGGACGATTGGCAATTTTTATGTGGAGATGACGCCGATCGATCGTGAGCGGAATATCAACATGGCAAACAAAGAGCTAATCACCGTCGGACTGCGGCGAATCAACCAATGGGAGCAGATCAAAGATGGTTTGCCGCCACTGAACACGGTCGTTATCAAAACGGATCTGAACAATTCAGCGAACCTTTCCGACGATGAGAAACAATTGATTGTTACAATGGATGAAAAAAATTTGATTTATGAGCTGGTTCAAAAATGTCAATGTGACGATCTTAAAGCATTAGAATTGATAAAAGGTTTATTAAATAAGGGATATTTAAAGGCAACTGATGAAAATTTTTCTTCTTATACCGATAACTACTTAGCCCACCTCAAGGAGGTAGCATCACGATCTCGAACCACATCGGAGCGGGCAGTTTCAATCATGTCAAGCTATTTTAAATCATCATCGGACGAAGAATCCTCGACTGATATTTCTAATGATGAGAAAAAAGTACTTCTCGACCGTCGCCGCTATAGCAGACGACTGCACGATCGTTTACGAGATAATAATCATATCCACTTGACAAAAGCGGAATTGCTGTTGATTCGAGAACGGTTGTCGTAGTCAATGAGGAAGAGGGGCATCTCGTGAATTTAAACCAGGGTGATAAGGGGAGGTGACGACGTTGAGGATTGGGGAAGTTGCAATTATTAGCCATAAAGCTAGCGAGCCTGAGGATTTCATTAAATCCGTTTGTGGCTCCATCGAGATCAAAAATAAAACAGTAAGTTTTGGTTGCCTGGAAATCGATGAACAATTAGCGCTTCATTTATACGGGATGAACATCGAAAATCAGAATCGATCTTTCTTCTGGGATATTGTTTCAAGAAAAATGCTCGGCTACATCCTCATTTTTGATTGGGATGATCAAAAAATGCTTGATGCGATAAAACCCATAGCCGATAATTTTTCCCAAAGCTGTGAAGCGCCAATAGTTATTGTTGCCAACATCAAAGATCAAACAAATCCTCCTGTCCCTGATGAATTTTATAAACCGGAAGGCATCCTGCTTTCAACAAACTCTATTTTCACTTTCGGACAAATTGATGATCCTGAATGCGCACGGAGAATTTTAATCCTGCTTGTCAACATGCTGATCGTGAAAATGCCGTAGTGAAAATTAAATACTCTGACCTAACTTTCAATTCAATACTTGTAGTTACTAAATTTTGTGTTTTCTTGCACGTCAGGAGCTGATTAAAATGGCGGTAGAGTCTTTGATCGGATTTAGATTAAGCGAGCGTTTGGAAGTTTTTTTTCAGATATTTCGAGGAAATAAGGTTAGTCCGATAATTGATAAATTAGATAACCATGCTGTCAGCGCGCTCCAAAATTTTATTTGGGAAAAAACAGTAGAATTTGGGATCATTTGCCGCGGCAAGAAATTTGACCGCAAAGAAATTACCCGAAAAATGACACCGACCGCAAATTACCAGCGGCAACAGGGCTGCAATGAACGAGCCTATTATTGCAAAGGAACCTATTGCATTCAAATCAATCCCAATTGCGCACGAAAAAAAATAAAAGAACATGTCGATATCATGGCTGAAACCATGCAAGAATATTTTCGAATTGCAAAACAACGAGAGATTGTTTAACTTATTAGAGCATAGCTTCTAAAACAGCATAGCTTCGCAAATCGAAGTTGCGCTGTTTTTTGCCTGTCCGCCATTTTTTTTAGGCGGAGAGCTTTAATTAATGCAGTAATTCCCTGACAATGAGAAGCGGAGGAAGCAGAGTTTAAACGGAGTTTTAGAACCGCCAAATAAAAGCTCCAAAAATTTTTCCGTGAAACTCTGTTAACTCTGCTACTCCTTGTAAGGTCTTTTTGTAGTATTTTTTACATAAACTTTGAAATTCCGAGCCAATAACTTAATGATAATTATGATAAGATACAAAATTGAATATTTAATAACCCGACTTGTCGGATTTTTTGCTAAGATTATCCCACAACGCCTGGCTTATGCTATTGGCAATCGAATTGGCGACCTGTTCTTTTATGTCATCCGAACGCGGAAAAAAGTCGCGCTCAATAATCTGACTCAATGTTTTGGCGATGAAAAAAGCAAGCATGAACTAAACAGAATCCTGCTGCAAAATTACCGGCATTTCGGAAAGGTGCTGATGGAATTTGCCCGCATCCCACTTTTAAAACGAGCAACAATTTTAGAACAAATTCCAATTAAAAACATTGAATATCTCAGGGATTTCTTGCGCCAGGATCGGGGGATGTTTGTCATGTCCGGGCATTTCGGCAATTGGGAATATATGGCTGCCGCGGTCGCTAATGTCGGGCCGCAGCTTTATTGCATTTTTAAAGAGCAAAAAAATTTAGCTATTGATAACATCATAAAACAGTTTCGAATTAATGTCGGATTAGTTCCCTTCAAAGTGCGAGGTGAAGCCGCAAAAGGAATTTTGAAAGTGCTGCGAGAAAAAGGCTTTGTGCTTATTGTTAACGATCAGGACGCAGGCAGAAGGGGTGATATGATTGAATTCCTGGGAAGACCTGCATCAACAAATCGGGGCCCGGCTTTGATTGCCATCAAACATCGAGTTCCAATCATTATGGCATTTGGCGTTCGTGAAAAAGATGGGCGGATTCGAGTTCATCTTGAAAAATTTCCTGACATTAATCAATTTCCGAATGATGATGATGGAGTGAAACAATTCCTGGTCGAATATAACAAACTTTTAGAGAAATATATTCGGGACTATCCGGAGCAATGGTTCTGGATGCATCGCCGCTGGAAAACACAGCAACCGAAATCTGAGTAAAAATAATTACGTTTGTTGTTCATCTATTTTTCGTTAAATCAAAAATGAAGAATCTTCTGAAACTGTACAAAATAATGTTGCGCCACTGGGGGTACATGGTGGTGGGCTTGATTTTCATGTTTGGTTACGCGGCGTTGAGTGGCGTTACGATCACGATGGTCATCCCGTTGTTCGATTATGTTTTTGCGAAGCGTGATGTGACAACTATTTACAATAATCTGTCTCAATTTTCAGGTGCCTGGGGTCGTTTAATTGCCGAATTTAAAACTCAAATAACAAACTTCTTTTCTGCCTCAGCGTCCTGCAACTTCAAACCTGTGCTCGATGAAATAGAAAAAATCTTATCCCAAACCGATCCGTTATTGTTGCTTTATGTGATTTGTGCCGCTATGGTTATCATAACACTGGTGAAAAATATCTCGTTTTATATCAATAGAATCATGTTCGCTAACCTGCGTGGCAGGACGATATTGTCCATAAGAAATCTCATGTTCGAAAAATATTTAAAACAATCCCTGGCATTTTTTAACGTTAATAAAGTTGGTGATTCCATTGTTCGGATGGTTTCTGATGTGGATATTGTGAATGAGATGCTGATATTCCCATTGTTCGATGTGGTGCGGGATTTGATTTTATTAGCAGTTTATATAAGCATTGCCGTTTCAATAAATGCGAAGCTATTCCTTTATAGCTTGATTATTCTCCCAATTTTTTCATTGCTTCTTTCTTTATTAGGGAAAAAAGTGAAAAAATATTCCAGGCGAATTCAAATTAAATTTTCAGATATGTTCTCGAATATTGAAGAAGTGTTGAACAATATGAGAATTGTAAAGGCGTTCTCTCGGGAAGAACGGGAGCTGGAAAAATTTAAGCAAATCAATCGAAAGTATTTTGTTTTTTGGAGAAAGTCGGTTATCTATGCTGGCATCAATGTCCCCTTATCCGAATTAAGCGGCACGTTGATCGGAGTCTTGATCATTATCCTCGGAGGAAGCCTGGTGCTTTCGCCTGACAGTGCATTTAAATTAGGAGCGTTTACCGCTTTTCTTCTTGCTATTTTTTCCATGCAACATCCCATCAAAGAACTGACCAAAGCGTACGCCAATATCAAGAAAGCCCAGGTTTCGCTTGATAGAATTTTTTATGTGCTAAATCAAAAATCGGAAATCAAAAACAGCGACAATCCCATTCCCAAAAAGACCTTTGATCACGCTATAATTTTAAAAGATGTCAGTTTTTCCTATAATAATAACGCAGAAGTATTAAAAAATATTTCCCTGGAAATTAACAAAGGCGAAAAAGTCGCTTTTGTAGGAAGCAGCGGCTCGGGCAAGACAACGCTGGTCAATCTGCTGCCCCGAATGTACGACATCATAACTGGAACAATTCTCATCGATAATACTAATATTAAAGAAATTGATTTAAAAGACCTGCGGATGCTGTTTGGAACCGTAACCCAGGATTCGATTCTTTTCAGCGATACCATTGCCGATAATATTCGCTATGGCTCATTGCAGGAAATTTCGGATGAGCTGGTGCGAGAAGCTGCCCGCATCAGTTATGCGGATGAATACATCGAGCAATTGCCGAACAAGTACGACGAAATGCTGCATCAAAAAGGGGCAAATCTTTCCGGTGGACAAAAACAGCGGTTATGTATTGCCCGCGCCATCATCAGCGATCCACCAATTCTAATTTTTGACGAAGCGACCAGCGCATTGGATACCGAGTCCGAAAAGAAAGTCCAGCAAGCCATTGATCACGCCACACAAAATCGAACGGTCTTGGTTATCGCCCATCGCTTGTCAACAGTTCTCGCGGCAGACAAGATCGTGGTTCTGGATAAAGGGAAAATTGTCGGAGTCGGTAAACATGAAGAGCTACTCAAGAGCTGTCTGCGGTACCAGACATTGTACAATTTGCAGTTTGAAAACCATAAACCTAACGCAAGCCAAAAATAAAATTTATTGTCTGTTCCAATCAATTTGAAGCTAAAAACAAAACCAATAGTTGATGATTCTTCTTTCCATCTCAGCTTTCACACTAATATTACAGATCAGATCGTTGCTTCTTTGTTAAAAAAAACCTTCAATATATCGGCGCAAAGAAACCACAAAGCACACAAAGGAAGATTAACTACTTATTATTTAACTTTGTGGATTTTTTGCTTGATTTATGGCGTTGTGTTGAATAATTTCTTTCTTGCCGCTTTGCGACGCACGGAATAATTCAGGTCAAAAAGCAAAAAAAAAATTGTCATCCCAAAAAAACTTCTTGACATTTTATCTTCCATTTAGTATATTCCTACCACACATAATACATAACATATCATACAAGTAAACGAGGAGCACTCTGTGCAAGAA
>JALOPY010000724.1 GCA_025453735.1 bacterium
TGATATTGTTTTCCAACGGATTGAAACAACCCAACGGATGCAACTGCGATTGATACTGATTCCATCGCTCAGAGCGATGGAATCAGTATGCTACCCGTTGGAATTATTTCTTTGAATTTTTATAGGACAATTATGGGAACTACTATGGACGCGAAAGCAGCAATTAAAAATTATTTTCATAAAAATTATTCAAAAATCGAGAACCGCATCATCGAACTGGTTCGGGAGATGGTGAAGCAACGAACGGTCAATGTGGTGCCGGAAAAATTACCAGAACATCCTTACCTCAAATTTCGGGGCGAGGAATATCGAGTCGCGGAAATTGTGAAACGGGAGTTCGATCGCATCGGCGTTCCATTCGATGAATTCGCTCGGATGCAAGGCAGACCCAATATCATCGGCAAGCTTGGCAAAAATTCCAGCGGCAAGCGTTTGCTGATGCCCGCTCACATGGATGTCGTTCCCGCGGGCGAGGGCTGGGGTCACGATCCGTTCGATGTTGTGGTAAAGGATGGAAAACTTTATGGCAGGGGGACGAATGATAACAAAGGTCCGCTCGCATCGATTCTGGTTGCAGCAGAAGCGCTCAAGAAATTAGGATTGGATGCAGAGCTGAAGGGTCAATTGCTGGTCGCTGCGCTGGCTGATGAGGAAGCGGCTGATCCCGACGGCATCGATTATGGCATTGGCTATCTTTTGGAAGAAAATCTCATTCATCCAAATCACGCTATTATTCCGGATATTGGCGAAGACATGAAGGAAATCGATGTGGCGGAGAAGGGGCGTCTGGTGTTGAAGATCACGGCTATCGGCAAGCAAGCCCATGGCTCCACGCCGGATGAAGGCATCAATGCCATTTTTATGATGACCAAGCTGCTGAACCAGATCGAAGACATCAAGCTGGATTTCAAAAAGCATCCATTATTAGGAGCTCCGACCATGAATCTGGGAGAGATTCACGGCGGCGTCGCACCGAATGTCGTGCCCGGCACGTGCACAATTTTTCTCGACTTTCGCATCCTGCCTGGAATGACTCGAACAGCAGTTATTCACCAGCTTGAAAAATATATGAGCAACATCGAGAATGGCAAATTTGAAATAAAAGTCATGTCGGAAAGTATTCCCTTCAGCGTCGATCCGGAAAATGATCTGGTAAAATTGATCCAAAAAACTACCTGGGAAGAATTAGGATTTGCCGCGAAAGCAATGGGCATGGGAGGCGGAACGTACGCGAAAAATTTAATCCAGAATGGTATTTTAGCCGTGGGCTGGGGACCAGGCGGAAATACCGCGCATATTGCTAATGAATATGTCGAAATTCAACAGCTTGTTGATTTTGCGCGATTGACCTGTTTAATTGCTTTGGAAATTTTAAAATAGAATCTCATAACCCAACAGAAATAATCTAATTCAGATGAATGATTCGCAACGAGACAAACTAATACTAAATCAAAAATACCTCTGGCTCGCGTCGAGCGCCCATTTTGCTACGGATTTTTATAACGGATTTGCTTTCCATTTTTTCGATATCCAATTCGCTGCTCCAGCCGATTGCCGGATTTGTCGCGGATCGGCTGAACCGCAATTATTTTATTCTTTTGGGACCGCTGATCACGGCGATTTTTATGGGATTTCTCGGGTGGGTTGATCAGTACTGGACTTTAATCGTGATTTTGGTGATGAGCGGATTCGGAACCGCGATGTTTCATCCGCCAGGTGCAGCCATGGTGGGACGGCTGAATCATCACCGCAAAGGATTTGCCATGTCTATTTTTAATACGGCAGGCGCACTTGGTGTCGCACTGGGGGCGCTGATTATTATTCCCATCACCGATCGATTCGGGTACAAAGCGACTATGGCAATGGCAATTCCCGCGATTCTTTTTTTCCTTGTGTCACATCGAATGCTATCCAGACAAAAGCAAACAGCCCCCCTGCCCAGGGTCAATCATGCTGATTTTATTAGAGAGGTAAAGCCTCATGCAATGCTGATATTGAACCTTTACCTCATCGTAGTTGTTCGTGCCATAACTGTATTGACATTTACCGGCTTCATCCCGTTGTTTGTAACCTCGCAGGGACAGAGCGCGCAATTCGGCGGCACAGCGCTTGCAGTTTTCCAGCTTTTCACGACTGGCGGAATGCTGCTGGGAGGACATCTTTTCGATAAGGTCGGAACGAGGAAGATTTTGATTCTGTCATTTATTTTTGTGCTGCCCCTGGCTCTGGCGTTTATTAATTTGCTCACAGTCTGGGGATTGATTTTTCTGGCGACAATGGGATTTTTTCTCTCCTCGTCAACTTCGGTCAATATCATCCTGAGTCAGGAACTCGTTCCAACTCAGGCAAGTTTTATGTCGTCGATTATGATGGGGCTTGGGTGGGGCACTGCCGGTCTGGTGATGACGCCCATTGGCGCGATGGCTGATCGTCTTGGTTTATATTGGACCCTGACGGCAGTCAGTTTCCTTCCTCTCGTTGGGTTGATTTTAGTTTATTTTTTTCGGTATGAAAAATAAAGATATTTTGTCTCAATTGATAAATCGGATCGTCATCGGATACCGATATCTTTCGCCTTCACTGGCTTTAATTGCGGCGATGACAGTTACAATAAAACCGAAAAATGCCAGTCCAATCAGCAGGGGAATTCCGATGATGAGGATGACGAGAATTGCCGAAGCAAAGAGGTAAATTGTCAGCGTGATCTGAAAATTGATCGCCTCTTTCCCCTGGTCATTCACCAGCGGAAATTCATCTTTTTTGATTAGCCAGATAATGAGCGGCGCGATAATATTTCCGAACGGCATGAGAAATCCCGCGAACACGCTGATATGGCAGAGCATCGCCCATAAATTTTCATCACGATTACGAAGTGGAGTAGCGTTTGGACTCGCAGCGTTTGGGCTCATCATTATCATTTTATTGAAATTCTCCTTGATTGGTTGATTTGATGCCTATAACCTACGAGCAACTTCAGGAAAAGTTTTATTGAAATTAAAATTAATTTTTTATTCTTGTTTTTTTAAAAAAAAATCTTATTTTAAAACATGCTGAAATGGCAATTTTTATTTTATTAAAGTTTGGTTATTTTAAAAGGATTGATTATGCAGCAGGTCCTGTGGGAAACTGTTTTTGAAAAACAATTTAATGAGATTTTAAATAAATATGGTATTGATAAATCCGATCAT
>JALOPY010000150.1 GCA_025453735.1 bacterium
GGCAAATAGGGTCGGCTATAGTTCAAAACCTCGTGAATGTGCTGAGGTTCTTCATAACCTTTAAATTCCGCTTGCAAAGATTTAAGCAAATATTTTTCATCGTGATGCTGGATGGCAAATTTAATTTTTGCGGAAAGCATCGCCAGCGAATACTTTTTGCCAGCTCGAATCAGCCGCAATCGTTGTTCATCATTGGTGTACCACAGCCATTCGCCGATATCGGAAATCCAAACTTCGCCTCCAAACTCTTCGATCGTGTTGATGAGATATTCATTGCTAAACTCATTCAGCCGACAAAATATTTCTCCAACGATTCCAATAAGCGGTTTGGTTCTGGCAAAATTTCCGGGCAAACGATGGAATCGTTGACTCGCGTTGCAGAGCGTCTGGCGAATTAAAATCAATCGCTTTTTCGCAGGCAAGCGTTCCATGGCGAGAATGCTGCTGAGTTCATCGAGGCTCTGATGGAATATCTCATTAGCAAGCTCTTTTGGATCCACATAAGGTCTGAATTTCAGTTGCAATTTGCGCAGAATATCACTGGCAAGGACAGCATGCCAGGATGTCCGTATAAAATCTCGCGCCGACTCGCCAAAGCCCTCGTACCCATCGGAGCTTGTCGGGGCTACCACAAGTGTTTCATGATGACCTTTATCCCGAAGCACTTTTTTCAATAGCGCCTGATATTGACCGAAGCGACAGGGTCCTCCGGATGTTGGAAGCAAGAAAGCGGTTTCATCGGGAACGAAACCAGGGTCTTCAATTATTTTAAGGAAATTTCCGAGAGTAATTCGTTCTGGCAAGCATTCATCGCCATTGAGATACTTCGATCCCAATTCCAATGTTCTCGCATCCGAAGGAGGCGAAGGTTTGGCATGAATTCCAATTGATTGAAACGCGGCAGCCATTAATTTTGCTGCGCTGTAACTCATTCGTGGAATATAGAGAGTTTTGCCGATTAGCGATCTTTTGTTTCTGCCGTTTGAGTTCATCCCAAATAAATTTCAATCCAGAGCCAGATTATTTTATTACCAGATTAATCTTGCATTTTTTTTGCAAGAAGTACCCATTTAAAAGTTTAAAACCTTTGAATGGGTGGGTAATTATTTTTTTAAAGTTACATTAGAAAATTTGCAAAATAATGAAATTCATTCTTTAACAATGAGGCACAGAGCAAACGGAGGTTCATGGAGAAGTTTTTTCTCCGTGTTTGCTCCGTGATCTCCGCGTCTCCTTGTGAAAAATAATTGCACTTTAGTGCGCTAGGGCATTATCAGTTAAACCTTCGGTTTTTTTTTAATCTTCAAACACAGAGCCGCGAAGAAACCACAACAACGATACAACGAAAGATTAAAATGATCATTATTGTTTTGTCTTCGTGTGCTTTGGTTGTGTGTTTTTTTTGCAGCATTGCTGCGCTAAGACAAACCATTCTAATCAGGTTGAGCTGATAGCCAGGATTTTCTAATGATTCGCTGACTGTCAGTTTGAGGAACAGATCCAGTTAAAAAATATCTCTTCCCGCTTTTCCCTTTAACTTTTGCGCTCAGCATGAGAAACAATTTATCTCGTTGAATCGAAAAATCGACATACCGATCAATCGATAGCGTATCTGCAATTTGCTCGATTTGTTCCGCAGCGTGAATTTTTTGATTCGCGAACGAGAGCAAACGATCTCCTCGCTGCAAACCAGCAATCGCCAATGATCCTGACTTTTCCAGGCTCAATACTTCATTCGTAATATTCGAAAGAATAACCTGCCCTAAATCGGGAATCGTGTCCAGCTTTGAGTTGACGAAAATTCCAGCATGCTGGAACAGCTCTGAAAATGGCAATTCAACCGTTCCGGAAATGTACTGGTCAAAAAATGAAGCGACATTGATACCGGCAACAGAGTTGATCGCTCGAAGCAAATCCTGTTCTGAATAAGCCTGTCCTGTGGCGCCAAACCATTTATTCAAAAAGTACATGACATCGTCGAGTGACCGGCGATTATCAGTCATCGCCCTGATTTTTAAATCAAGCAGCGCTCCGATCAAGTGACCTTTTATCCGAATATGTTCTATTGTCCTTCTATCCCAATATCGAAAACCATCGGCGCAAAGCGTCGCAACGGATATGTTTTGAAAATCAGAGATTTGATTCGATTGATTCATTAAATGAATATAATTCTGGATCACTTCATCTTCGATCAAAAGGCCTGTTCGAGCCATCGTGAGATAACCGTAATAATCGCTGACGCCGTTAATAAACCAATGATAACGATCTGGCTGTATGGAATTGATGTTGCGACCAACAGGCAGCGCCGGGTGAAACTGATAACCGTTCCAGGATTGAAAAAAATTGCACGCCATTTGTTTGCCCAGCTCATTCAAAATATTTTCGGAAGTCTGCGACGATAAATAGATGATGCTGGAGTTTTCATACGCCTTTGAGGTGATAATACGGTCGTCCGGAAATAGCTTGAAAATGAACAAATAGGAATTAAACGGAATATCACCAAACATATCGACCTGGTGATTCACAATTTTTTTAGCGATATTGGTTAATTTCAAAACATCGAAATTTTTCTTCCCATCAAAAATCAGGTAACAGATGCGATCCTGAATTGGGAAGAACAGATCAACAAACGGCGCCATGTAGATCGGTCGATTTAATAATTCAGCATAGTCGGTTGCGCTATATTCAAACTGGTCATTGGAAAATGGAAGCCCGGTGGCTAATTTCCATCTATGGGGAACTCGAGCCGAAATCCGAATTGGCACATGCGCTAATTCGCGAATGAGCATAAAAGTCGAGCCGCAATCAATTCTAGCGAATCTCCGATTCAGGCATTCGCCAAGCACATCGTCCGTCATTTTTTTGATCTTGTAATTTATGATCACGATGTTATTTGCTTTTGATTCGATCAGCCAGGAATTCCAATTGATTCGGCTAACAGGCAAATTATTTCCATAGTCTCCAACAACATTGACCTCGGAAATGCCGATGTCCTCATCCTTGCCGATCGGTTTCCAGGAGTGCAAGCCCGGAAACGTACAATACAAATATTCATTTTTATTATCTTTGATCGAAATACTGATTTGAAACGAATCCCATTTCAGCTCATCAATTTCTAAGTAATAATTCAGCATCGGCTGCCCGAAAGCCGAAGCGAAATTCATTACTAAAAATAGCAATACGACCAGGTTGTATGAGATTGTTTTAAGCATATTCATCTTTGCAAATTTAAATTTATTGCTCATACAAACCTCCTTGAGGTTTGAATAGATTTTAGTGGCAGTCAAAAGAAACGTCACACTGAATGGTGGCGTTCATTTCAAAAAGAAAATAGCTTCGCTTATAAGCCATACATATCAATCATTTCCTGTTTCGTCTTACCCAGGATATTATGTTTCTTTCCGACTTTTTTAAAAGCATCCAGCGCCTTATCCAGATGATGCCTGTCATGCCCTGCCGAGATCTGGGTTCTAATTCTCGCCTGTCCTTTGGGAACGACCGGGAAAAAGAATCCAACCGCATAAATGCCTTCTGCGTAAAGGTCTCTCGAAACATCTTGTGCGAGCTTCGCGTTGAACAGCATGACCGGCACGATTGGTGTGTCGCCTTCTTTCAGGATGAACCCGGCATCGGTTAGCCCGGTGCGCCAATATGCTGCGTTTTGCTCCAGCTTATCCCGGCGTTCCGTGCTCTTTGAAAGGAGCTCTAAAACTTTCGTGATCCCGGAAATAATTACCGGCGCGACCGTATTTGAAAACAGATAGGGACGAGCTCGCTGCCGACAGAGCTCGACGATTTCTTTTCTGCCGGAAACGCAGCCGCCAGAAGCTCCGCCCAATGCTTTTCCGAAAGTCGTGGTGATAATATCGATTTTGCCGACAACGTTATATTTCTCATGCGTGCCCCTGCCCGTTTTTCCGATGAAGCCGGTAGCGTGCGAATCGTCAACAAAAACCAGGGCGTCATATTTTTCCGCCAAGGCAACCATTTCATCAAGCTGGGCAGTATCGCCATCCATGGAAAATACACCATCTGTGATGATGACTTTCCGGCGCTTATCGGAATGCAACTGCAATTTTTCTTCCAGGTGCTCCATATTGGAATGCTTGAACGTATCGTGTTGAGCTTTGCAAAGCCGGATTCCATCGATGATCGAAGCATGCACCAATCGATCGGAAATCATCACGTCTTGTTCGTTCAATATCGCTTCAAAAACGCCGGCATTGGCGTCCATGCAGGATGGAAAAAGGATTGTGTCTTCAGTGCCTAAAAAGTCGGTCATCTTTTGTTCCAGCTCTCGATGGATATCCTGAGTCCCGCAAATAAAACGCACTGACGACATGCCATAGCCGCGATGATCCAATCCCTCATGCGCCGCCTTAATCACGTCAGGATGACTCGATAATCCCAAATAGTTATTCGCGCACATATTAATTACTTTTTTCAGCGATGAACCAGATGGATACTCAACCTCAATATCCGCAGCCTGTGGCGCATGAATGAAACGCTCTTCTTTGAATAAGCCGGAATTTTTTATGTCATGAATTTCTTGCTGATAACCTGTTCGCATCGTTGTGCTGTAAGCCATAGCTCAATTTCTCCATAAGATAAAAACATCGTAAACAAATTATATGATATATTTTCCTTACAATGAGAAGCGGAGGAAGTGGAGTTGAACGGAGTTTTTAAACTCCAAATAACTCCTTCCCAAAAAAATTTCCGTGAATCTCCTTAGCTCCGTTGCTCCTTGTAAGAATTGTTTCTCGGATTCTGGATACAAGCTTTGAAATAATGATCCAATTATTTAATGAAATCTTTCACCAATGTACATATTTTATTGACGGTATCGAATGCCTCAGGAGTCGCTTTCTCGTCAGGTATTGAAATTTTATATTTATTTTCCAGGAATCGTTTTAATGATACCATCGAAAACGAATCCACGATACCGCCTGAAATCAATGGTGTGTTGACATCGATCTCTTCGTCCTCATCTTCGAGATATTCATTTTTCACATAATTCAGAATAATTTTCTGCATGTCGTCCATAATGTCGCTCCTTAAAATTAAGGTATTTGTTCAAATATATTTAGTTGTTTTCAGAATGACTCATTCATTAAAAGGAGTGCATTCCCTTTATGGAATGCACTCTTGCAGCGCATAAAGGCGCTGCACTCCTGATTCCTCAATCTGTCAATCATTTTCAAGCGTTGAAGTATCACCAATCTCTTCGCCCCATTCTTTTGCTTTTAAAAGACGGCGCATGATTTTTCCGCTGCGCGTCTTGGGCAAGGAGTCGATGAATTCGATCTCCTGGGGCATCGCCAGTGGCGAAAGCTTCTTCCGGATAAAATTCATAATATCCAACTCCAAATCCGGATTGCCCTTGAAACCAGGCTTGACGGTGACAAATGCCTTCACGACTTCCATGTTGATTGGATCCGGCTTGCTCACGACTGCCGATTCCGCCACAGCATGATGTTCCAGCAATGCAGATTCTACTTCAAACGGACTGACGAGATGCCCTCCGGTATTGATCACGTCATCATCGCGACCGATGAACCAGAAATAGCCTTCGCTGTCGATGCTGGCGCGATCCCCGGAAAGATACCAGCCGTTTATAAATTTATTTTTATACGTCGCTTCATTTTTCCAATACGTCCGCATCATGGCAGGCCAGCCGGGTTTGAAAGCAATGAGCCCGATTTTCCCGAATTCCTGATACGGCTGATAACTTTTCGGATCGAGAATCGTTCCGGTGATGCCAGGAAAAGGTCGTCCCATAGAGCCAGGTTTGATTTTCATACCAGGATAATTGCTGATCATAATCGAACCGGTCTCGGTCTGCCAATAGGTATCCAGAAATGGCAATCCAAAGACTTTTTCGGACCAGATCACAGCTTCAGCGTTCAGCGGCTCGCCGACACTGGCAAGATGCCGCAACATCGAGAGATCGAATTTCCTGACAATATCTGAACCAGCTTTCATCAACGAGCGAATCGCAGTTGGAGCGGAATACCAGACTGTGATTTTATTTTTTTCAATAAATTTGTACCAGGCTTCTGCCGAGAAACCCGAGTCCAACACGCATTGCGTGATGCCCATGCACCAGGGGCCAATGATGCCATAGGATGTTCCGGTCACCCAACCCGGATCAGCCGTGCACCAATAAATATCATCATCCCGGAGGTCCAGAATCCATTTCGTCGTCAGATATTGAGAGATTAAAGAATAATGCACATGTTGAACGCCTTTGGGCTGACCGGTGGTTCCCGATGTGTAATGAATCACCGATGGTGTTTCGGCTTTGGTCGGAAAAATTTCCAATTCTTCGACAGGTTTCGCTTCATCCAATGAAAAAGCGACTTCTCGCTCCTGAAGCGGTTTTTGGCCATCGTAGTCCACAACGATGATATGCTTCAGCCAGGGCAAACGA
>JALOPY010000151.1 GCA_025453735.1 bacterium
TGAGCCTCCAGGGGATTGCCAACCAGCATGGTCCGCACATCTATCTGCTCTATCCGGACAATTATAAACACCCGGATGTGAAAGCGGTATTGGAATATTATCAGAAGCGACATCACATTAAAACCACCAGGCTGACTTCCGTGGAAGACGCGGTTATCAAATACAAACAATATGTCAAGGGGTATGTTCTGTGGGACACGGCGATCGTGCCGTCGCTTATGGTTTCATTTACTGTCGCTGGACTGGAAGATGCGCTGGTTGTCACCGAAAATTATATCCCATTGATGGAGAAACTTGGATTACGCCCTGTTGCCGATTTTCGCGATCAGTTTACTGGCAAATCCGATGTTGAAATTTTCCGTTGGGCGTACGACACCTATTGGCATCGATGCAGCCACGACTACCTTATTTATCTCGGCGAATGGTGCACCGGAGTCAAAGGCGGTCCTGGCATGAGACCCGGAGTCGCTGATTTCGGCATCGTGCATCAGGCGTTTTTTACTGATTTATCAGCCAGCCCCATCGATCAGGATGAATATCTGTTAGCGGATAAAATCATGAGTGAGATGAAGCCCTATTCCTATCTGTTTGGCTGGCATTCGTACTGCAAAGATATGGAGCCGGAATATCTCATCATGGCGTCACGGCATGCGCTGATCATCGCGGAAGGTTTAGCCACATTGCCCAATATGAGTTTTCATGGCAAAATTCCTATCTCGTCGGACTTCCATTTCAAACAAAAAGCGAAATTCAATCCCAATCCAAGGATCGAAGACAAAGTCTATATTACATTGGTCCAGAGCGATGGCATGGGTATCGGCTCCTGGCTGAGACCAGGACGTGGTGAAATCCCTTATGGGTGGGAAGCGAATGAGGAATGGTTCGCGGTGGCGCCGGCGCTGTTGCAGTTTTACTACGAAAGCGCGACCCCCAACGATTACTTTATTGGATCATTGAGCGGCCCCGGCTATTTTTACCCGAAGGTTTTTCCTGTAGACAAGCTGGCAGGCGCGCTTCGTCTGGAAAATCAGTTGATGCAGGACATGGACTTGCATGTATTTGGAATCATGGATTTCTCCGAGGGCGACGAGTTTGTCGGCAATATTGATTTGCCTAAGAGCGTAGTCGATGTTTATTATGCCAATTTGACGAATGCGCTCGGATTCATCAATGGCTACACCCAGGCAAATACTTATGATTGCCGGAATGGTCGTCCGTTGATTTCTTACAATTATTATGTCGATCCGGAAAAACCGGTCGCGGAAGTCGTAGAGGATTTTAAGGAGTTGGCGCGCATCAATCCGAAGCGTCCCTATTTCATGCCCGTGCATGTGCGGGAAAGCAATTCTGTGGCGCGCATTAAAGCCATCATCGATCAACTAGGACCGGAGTTTAAAATAGTTCCGCCCGAGGAGCTGATGATCATGGCGGGCAGAAAACCCACCATGACCACCCGATTCCTGGATTATCATCCGGATTTTTCCGGACACTGGAAAATGGATATCAAGCAAAGCAAAAATATTCACACTTACGCTACATACGAGCTCGACATCGACCACCGGGGGAATATTTTTACGATGACCACCACGGCGCGCTATCATCTCTATATTCATCATCGTGAATTAAAGACCAGTAAAACATTGGTCATTGATGGCGACTTCGTCCCATCGCTTGAAGAAGATCCCCGGCGGGTGGGATTCATGGCCGGTCAAACCGACTCGATTCGCACCCAAGCACGCTGGCATGACGATGGCACGACATTGATTTTGACGACCGAAATGGAGCTGCAAACCTCCCAGGGATTTTTTCCATTTTCAGCCATGAGTCATTATCGTTTATCTGAGGACAAGATGACGCTTACCGTTACCGAAATTCGGCCCACGCGCGAAAATCCTGCGCCGACCCGAATTTTTATATATCGCCGGGTTATTTAATCCGATTCAGCGCTAACTGAAAAACTTGCGGGGTCAGGCTTTTTTATTCCCGATTTTTATATTCAAGCCTACCAAATTAGGCGGGATGTTGGCAAGGTTTTCCTTGCCCGTTTCTTAATTATTTCAAAACTTAAGTCGCTGTTGCCGGCGCTGAATGGCGGCGTCCAACCAGCGTACTACATAATGAAGCTGCGCGATCATTTAGCCGATTAAGCGATCAGATGACACTGGCTTTTAAATGCTGCAATGAACTCTAACTGGAGGTGAGAATAAATTAATGGACAATTTTGTCGCAGCGATTACGTTTCTAATCACATGCCCAATCCCGTATCATCTATAACATAAGAAATCTTCAAAAAATTTCTCTTGACATTAAACAAAATTTTATTACATTATTATCCATCACTTTCCAATAATTATATACTCAAAAAATCAGCCAATTCATGCGTTGACCGAGCGAAAAGAAGGAGAAATTGGCAACGAAAATTATCCTGCAATACTGCAAATCCCCACCTTAGACAACTGCTTTTCCTGGGGAGCGACAATTACCTGGCTGGATGCTATTGCATCGACGGCATAATTCTTACCCGAAATTTGCACTGATATAATCAGATAGAATGCTCTTAGGGACGTGAATTAAATAGCTGTCCCATTTACGAAAAATACTTGGTCATAGAAAGGTAAGATTGCTTTATCAAATGAGTAGCTTAATTAATTCACAGTCCTTAATAATACTAAATTTTAGCAACTATTCAGCTATGTTTTTAACCGCCGAGAAAGCTGAGATCGCAGTGCACTCTATTTTTTCTTTTCCCGGCAAGTCTTCGCTCTGCAATCTCCGCGAACTCAGCGGTGAATAGTTACAAATTTTAAACCTAATTAAACTTAAACGCTGGAGGTATGGTCATGAAAAAATTAAATCTGGTGCTGGTTCTGATTGGCTTTTTCCTGTTATCCTATGTGGGAGCGGGAGTCTGTGTTTCACTCTCTAATATCCAGATTTCGCCTGCTTCGCCAAAAGACATGCAGTTTGGTGAGCAAGTCGAAGTCACATTTGATTATTATACGGCTGTTTTTGGCAACTGGAACTGGAAGCTGGCGACAGACATCGATGATGCGCACAATTACCTCAATGGCAAAGGCGCATATTCAACCCCGGTTCTGGACGCTCGTGTGACAGCAGTCTGGACCGGCACGAAAATTTCTTTTTATATTTTTAGTTGTAAGGGAACAGGCGGCAGATTTTTTGGCAATTGGGCGTGGAAGCGGTCAGAAAGTGCATCTGATGTCCACAATTTCATCAATGGACTTGGCAGCTATCAGAACCCGGTGAAAGACGCTGAAATTACCGCAGTCTATACAGGAACGCAAACCCTGTTTTATGTTTTTTACAGGACAGGAACCGAGGATTGTCTGTTTGGCAATTGGGCATGGAAACGATCCGATAGCGCTTCCGATGCTCATGATTTCTTAAATGGGAAAGGCGCGTATCAGAATCCGGTGCGAGACGCCAGAATTGTCTCGGTTTGGGATGGCGCTAAAACAGTGTTCTATATCTTTTATCAGAATGGAACCGGAGGAAGGCTCTTCGGCGGTTGGGCGTGGAAGCTGGCACAAGATATTAGCGATGCGCACAATTTCATCAACGGACTAAGCAGCTACCAGAATCCGGTGAAAGACGCGGAAATTAGCGCGGTATCCGATGGCAGCAAAAATTTGTTCCATGTCTTCTACAAATCCAAAACTGACGGCGATGGACTGCGGATTTTTGTGCGTCCGATAACTAACGGAACAACAACGCCCAGTTTTTCAGGCCATGGGTCGCCGCTTTATCCACTCGGAAATTATAGTGGCAGCGGCTGGTTCACCATCAACTCTGGCGAAGTTACCGTTGATTCCGTTAGAATTCAGGTGAAGAACGCGGATCAAAGTACAACGATTATGGAAAAGTTCATCCCGGTGGCATATCATTTTAGCAGCGGGACGGCTGTCGCATCGTCGCCAATTGAACTCGACCATCCAGACTCGTACTTGCTAAAACAAAACCATCCCAATCCATTCAATCCCACTACGACAATTCGCTATGAAGTTCCGCAGCCTGGCAATATCAAATTATCAGTCTTTGATATTCAGGGCAGGGAAGTTCGAACCCTGGTCGATCATGAGAGTCCGGCAGGCTCGTTTGATGTGACCTGGGACGGTCGGGATGACCAAGCTATGAACGTAGCAAGCGGCGTGTATCTTTACCGTCTGGAAACCCAGAACCTCGTGTTGACGAAAAAAATGATTTTGCTTCAGTAGCAATTCTGCTGATCACAACGATCAGTCACACTTTTATTTCATTCGGATGATGGATAAGCTACCGATGCTGTCGTTCACAGCGATAGCATCGGTCATCCTGGCTGGTCGATCACTATTTTTGTTATCATGTTAAAAAAATACAAACTAGAGAGAAACGATCGATGAAAAATTTCTACCAGAAACTGTCAGCTTTAATTCTAATTGGTCTATTAATCATTACAGCGACATCGGTGTATGCTCAATTCGATAGCCAGAACTGCACGCTCATTGGTCGTTGGGCGCATGGTCCCTGCTCAGCAATCGCTTTTGAAAAAAGTGTTTTCTATTTTGCAGATGGCGGTTTGTTGCATATCATGGATTTTTCTGACTCAGCAAACCCGCTGGAATTAGGGCAAGTGCATCTTGCTGCGCTACTCAAAGGAATTAGTGTCAAAGAAAATTTCTTGTTCATGCTTGATGAAAATAGCACCCTTCATATTTTAGATATTTCTACCCCATCCAATCCTGTCGAATTGCGAACACTTAAATTCCAGGATTATGGCATCGATATTGACGTGTGCGATAATTATTTGTATCTCCTGATAGGTCGCAAAGGTATGTATATTTATGATATTGCCGATCCAGCAAATCCAGTTGAAAAAAGTTTGTTCACCAATGACTATAGGATGGAAGATATAGCGGTCGATGGTAATTATGCCTATATCGCCGATTATGAAAAAGGATTTCATATCATTGATATCTCAGACCGATCGTCGCCAGTAGCGGTTGGATCGATGATTTACAATGTTAGAACACGCGCTATTGCTGCCCGAGGAAATTACGCTTATGTGGGAACCAGCGGTTATCTTCGGATCTTTGATGTTTCAAATCCTGCCAATCCGACAGAAGTCGGCAATCACAAAGGTGGCAGTGTTGCGACTGATATTGCATTAATTGATAATTATGCCTATGTTACTTTCAGTAGCAATGGTTTGAATATCGTTGATGTCAGTGATCCAGTGCATCCTGTTGAAATCGGCTATTTTCATACTGATGGGAATGCGGAGCTTGTTGCAAGTGGCGGAACGACTGCCTTTGTTGGAATTGATGGAGGCGGCGTATATATCCTCAACGTTGCTGATCTAACAAAACCAACAGCGGTTGCTCTCTATGCTGCCAGCTATTCTACTGAAGTAGTTGTGAGCGGCAACTATGCGTATGTAGCGAACTCAAGCCACGGACTGCGGATTTTTGATATATCCGATCCTAAAAATATCATGCAGATCAGCCAAACAAATACACCTGGCTCTACTACTAAAGTGACGATTGCAGGAAGCTATGCCTATCTTGCAGACGCCTGGATGGGCGTGCAAGTCCTCAATATTGCAGATGTTCATAATCCGATCGCAACTGGCACGTGGGATACTCCAGGCAGAGCAACAGGTATTGCAGTAATTGGCAATTATGCCTATATCGCAGATGGAGATAGCGGCTTACAAATCGTCAATGTTTCCGATCCAGCCAATCCATCTGAAATGGGACGATTGCCCCTGCCCGGCTACGCCAACGGAATCGCTTTAAGTGGCAATTATGCTTTCATTGCTGCAGAGGAAAGTGGATTAAGAATTATCGACATTTCAAATCCAGCAATCCCGTTTGAAACTGGTTTTTTTGATACTAAGGACTATGCTTATGGCGTTGCTGTGCAGGAGCAATACGCGTATGTCGCCGATTGTTATGAGGGCTTACGTATCATCGATATTGCCGATCCCTCTCACCCATTCGAGGTTGGCTTCTTTGATATAAATTGGGGCTATTCTATTGATATCTTTATAAAGGGAGAGTTTGCTTACATCGCCAATGGCGATAAAGGGCTTAATGTGATCGATATTTCTGATCCGACCAAGCCAGTTCAAGCCGGGTACTTCGATACCTATGGAGAAGGATCAGGGATCACTATTGCAGGCGAATATGCCTATCTTGCTGATCATTGGGATGGCTTCTATATCATCCACTTTGAAGATCCGGGGACAGCAATAGAAGCGAATCAGCAAATAATAAAGCCAGAGCAATTTCAATTGATGCAGAACTTTCCCAATCCATTCAATCCGGTGACACATTTTAATTATCAGGTGTCATCACCCGCAAGGATCAGGATTGCGATCTATAATCTCAACGGACAATTAATTCGGACGATAGTTGATGTCCGATGTTGGAAACACTGTTGTTGCCGGTGTTTACCTAATTCGAATGGAAGTGGGAAATCAATCAGAAAGTCGAAAGATTCTTTACTTAAAATAGACGAATACAGATATTCAATATTCTAATGGATAGGCGAATCAAATGCCAGGCATTTCGTTTTAAAAATTTATGAAAAAGAGCTTGACTTTTTAATTGCATTGTGTTATTTTAGCAGCGACCTAATGCTGAAATTGGAAGAAAAAATGTCCGAGAATGAGCTGGCTACAAAAAAAAATCTGACTGATTTAAAAGAAGAATTGCTGGGGCGGATGCAACGGCTGGCAACGAAGGAAGATCTTGATCAAAAGATCGCCACGCTGGCCACGAAGGAGGAACTCGATAATAAGGTCGCCACGCTGGTTACAAAGAAAGAATTCGACCAAAAGGTCGCCACGCTGGTTGCAAAGAAAGAATTCGACCAGAAGATCGCCACGCTGGTTACGAAGGAAGAATTCGACCAGAAGATCGCCACGCTTGCCACCAAAGAAGCTCTCGAAGTGGTCGCTAATCAAGGTGCGATAAATACTCGGGACATTAGCGAAATGAAAGGCGACATAAAGGTTCTTAAGTGGGAAATGGGACAGATGCGGGAAGACATCAAGTCACTTGAAACGAAATTTGATAAAAAATTTGATGTCTTGATCACAGCAGTGGATGGTATCGCGAAAGAATTGATGGATATGCGAACCGAGAAAGTTGCCACCGAGCATGTTTTGAATCGTCACGAAACCAAGCTCGAAAATCATGATAAACGAATCCGAAAGTTAGAGCTAAAAAAAGCGTCATGATTGGAGAATTAGTAACTCGGGTAATAAGTGAATTAGGTAATTGGAACAATAGACAATCTTTCGATAGATATGAGAACCCAACTGAGAAAAAAAATCAATCAGTTGGGTTTTTAAGTTTATTAGAGATTTTTTGTGGGGTAATTTGCCAAACTTGAGCGATGGCATCGGGATGCTGCAAATATCCAAAACTGCTATATGATCTATGAAACTTAATAAAGAAAAAATTATCATCCCACAGGACTTTTTGCAGTTACTGGTTTAATAAGATAAGCGCAAAGATCTGGAATTCCAAAATTGTGATGCAATGGAAAGTATCGATACAAAACTCATGCTGCAACTTAAAGCCGGCGATCAGAATGCA
>JALOPY010000152.1 GCA_025453735.1 bacterium
TCCAAAAACAATTCCGCCAAAATTTAAGCTTTAGATTTTATCTACGGTAAAATCAATTTCTGCGAGTGTGGTAAATAGTTTAACACCATAGGCTAAGGGTTCTAAATGGTCTCTGTTTGATTTACTATCCAAACCTATTCGGATTCCGTCATACAATTTGGAAGCCGCTACCAGACATTCCTGGCATTTTTTAAGTGAAAATTGGCAGAAAGACGTGCCGACCTTTACATTTTTCAATAGGCTGTAAAGTTCTTCGGCGGTCATTTGTTTTGGCTCAAAAACAACATGATAATAATCGTAATGCGACCAGTCATGATCAAATATCCGCCCCTCTTGTTTTATACGATGGTAAAACGGTGTACCTGGTAGCGGCGTCAGAATTGCGGGGGTCATACAATCCAGATCGATTTTTATGGCAAATTCTAACGTCCGATCAAAGACCGATCGATCATCCTGATCAAAGCCAAAGACAAAAGCGCCAGTAATCCCAATCCCATGATCATGAAGCCGTTTGACCATGTCATGGTAGTTGCTCACATGATTATGATATTTCTGAGATTCCTGAAGACTGGCGCTGTTGATCGATTCCAGTCCGATAAATAGCGCCGCACAGCCAGCTTGTTCCAGGAGTCTAACTGTCTCTGGATCAGTGGCGATATTTACCGATGCTGCGGCGGCCCATCTTTTATTCAATGGAGTAATTGCCCGAAGCAATTCTTTAGCGTAGCGAGGATTGCCGAATAAATTGTCATCCCAAAATACAAAATGCTTTCGATCCAGCCAATTCCCGTCCATCGCTTCGATATCTCTGAAAACATCATCAATGTGGCGAAATCGTTGCTGGTATTGATTGATAAAACTGGTAAAACAGAAATTACAACGAAACGGGCATCCCTTCGAAGCTAAAGTTGAATTCCGAAAGGCAAATTCTTTGGGCGCTAAATCCAATCGAGGTTGTGGAAAATTTTTTAAGTCAACCAATCCCGAAGCCTGGTAGATTTTATTCATTCGTCCTTGCTGAAAATCCCGGAGCAGCGGTTGCCAGATTTCTTCGGCTTCGCCGACCACCACGGCATCTGCGTGTTGCAGGGCTTCCCCTGGAAATACAGAAGCATGAGGACCTCCCATCACCACTTTGATTCCCAATTCACGAAATTTATCAGCGATTGAATAAGCATAGGGCGCAAAAGCGGTGACAAAAGTCAATCCTACTAAATCGTAATCAGCCGTATAAGGAATCGGCTGCAAGCGTTCTTCAATAATTTCAACTTCGATATCATCAGGAGTCAAAGCTGCCAGAACCGGAAACGTCAACGGCGGCAACAGAAAAATGCGCTCCCCCTGTTTCTCTCGATCCAGGTCCAGAGCCGGGGCAATAAAACCAATTTTCATTATCTTTTTTCCTTATTAACTTTATCAGCGAATTTCTTGTACATTGGGTAAAATTTTTTTGACCGCGAATTACGCGAACTATTCAAATTGCGCTAATTTGTAAACTGACGGATTAGCGAAATTGGTTTAATGCGCCGCAGCGCATCCGCCTATGGCGTGATTCGCGAAATTAGCGATTCAGAGTCTTTTTGGTTCTTCCTTGTTCGAGTTGGCTTTCCCCAAGCGGATCAGTTCTCTGAGACTCTTCCACGGTTTGATCATCAATGTAGAAGTTTCCAGGTAACAGGGAAGAAAACAGGGGTTCTGGCAGACGTACCTCTCGCCGCATTTTTCAATGAGCAACTGAAATGTTTTTTTCCAGGAACCGATCTTCAACAGATTACATTTCATCGATTCGATAATGGGACAGGGACCAACCAATTCTCCGTCAGGATAAATTCTTGGCGTCAAATAAGGATAACACCGATACGGCTTAAATGAACAGATATGATCGAGGAACGAGTCCGTGTCCATAATTGTGTCATCATTTTTTTTCAAGAATATCAATTGATTGATGAGCGATTGATAGCGGGGATTATAGACCAAGCTCGATACTGGTTTGCCATAATAAAGTTGGGGACAAACTGTGAGACGTACGCCTATCGACCTGGCAAAAAAATAAAGGGCAAAAATATCCTCGATGGTATTGGGAGTGATGACAGCGTTCAGATTGATACGAAAATTTCGCCTGGTTTGTTGTCGGGCATAATGGATGATATGCTCTTTGATGGTTCCGGCTATGCCTTTGGTTCCAAAAATTGCATCTTGCTTTTTTTCATCAAGAGTATCCAGGCTAATTTGCAGGAAATCGAGATCATTTAAAATCGCTTCTTTTTCAGGCAATTTGAGTCCGTTGGTAAAAAGGCTGATGGGTTTAAAACCTAATGCCTTCGCCGCTTTGACAAGAACAACGATGTCATCCCGCAGCAATGGTTCGCCACCAGAGAAAGCAATGGCTGGGACGCCTTGCCTCGCTAGCCGCAAAAGCTGAAGGGCTTGTTCGGTTTCCAGTTCTGGATAATTTTTAAAATTGGGGTCTTCGGCATATTCACAATACTGACATTTCAGGTCACATCGAAAAGTCACAAAATAAGCCAGCAGCAGCGGTTTTAGCGGCTTGTTTTCAAGATAATTCAGAGTCAGAAAATTTTCAACAAAGCGGGAAATTAATTCCAGGCTCACTTTCATTGTTCAGCTCTCAGCTTATTCAAGCATCGCTCGCCACTCGGATTCTATCGCTTCAAATGGAATTGGCAATTCGATCCCTTGATTGTGTTTTGCTTTGATTTTGTCAACCAGATAAAGTGAGGGACATCCTTTATACAAAGGACTGGGAAATGATTTTCTCATTTTATCGAATATAACGATAAAATCTTCATCTAAAATATTTCCAAAAGAAATCGGCACAAAGACACAGGGGCTCACATTGCCCTGGCTGTCGATATGAAAATGCGAAAGACCTCCCATCAAACAGCCGAGATGTTCAGCGTTCTCGAAATAGTCAACATAAGTGACTTTTGGATAATCTTTATATTTTTTATTTTGATTGGCTGATTTGAAAAATTCAGTGACCCTCGTTCTATCGTTTTCTGAAAATAATTCATCGAGATTGGCGGAGAGATATTTGCCGCAGGGCTTGGGCTCATATAATTGAATACTGCCGACGTGCAGGTTTTTAGCAAGCTCAAAAAAATTCCATAAATCGTCAGAGCGAATTAATGATTTCGTCAAACAGGTATTTAAATAAACGAAGATGCCTGCCTCACGAAGATTTTGAATGGCGTGCACTGCTTCATCAAACGCGCCGCTATACCCTCTGAATGTATCATGTCGCTCTGGATAGGCATCATCCAGTCCGATGGCGACAGCAGTTAAGCCAGCTTGCTTGAGTTCTCTGGCTTTTTCTGGCGTCATGCCATGTCCAGAAGAATGAACATGAAAATCCGATAGGTTTTTATCGCCTGATTCAAGAAGCTCCAATAATCCCTCGTATCGGAGCAACGGCTCGCCGCCAGAAAGTACAATGGTTCCCACTCCAATTTTTTGAAGATCATGAATGACTTCTTTCCAGCGCCAGATGGGGACTTTCTCCCGTTCAGCAATATTAAAGTGCTCGTAGCAATGCTGGCAATGGTAAGCACACTTTCGGGTGATCGCCAGAATAACAAAATCAACATAAGATCTCAATGCCGTTCCCGCTGCTTTTACATTCAGTCCGCCATGAGCGACATAGCGGTCGAAAGGCTTTGACGGCCAATGGGGCGCCTTTAAAATAGAAAAATAATAATCATTGCCAAATTGAACAATTTTCTTCAGCTCGAGATCGTGTTGCGGCTTGACCAAGCTTTTGAGTGATGCTTTAAGTGAAAATAGTGGATATTTCTTTCGCTGAAAAATATATTTGGCAAATGACAGCCAGATTCTCAATCCCAGGAAGATGAGCCTCCATCTAGTGTAAAATCGAGGAATTGTTTTCAGCCTGGATTTTTTCATAATTTTTGAGGCGATTTTAAATGAAATCGTTTCAAAGGTTTAGAACCTTCGAAACGGTGATGCTCAGATTACAAAATCTAAGTTTAATTCGACTGCTCCATCGAGTAACTTGAAAAATCTCCACTCTCTTGCAGGTTCGCTAGCGTCGCTTTGACATATTGGTTCAGCAGACGTAAGGTATATTGCCCAAAGGCACCCGGCTTTTTCCGGAACGATGATAATAAATTCCATTGTAGCGGTCCCTCTGCTGCAACGTGAATGGTATAATATCCTGTGCTTTTTAGAATGAAGGAGCGGTTATATCCCAGCTTGTTCGCTGGCGCTGAGAAGGTGAGCCCCGCATCATCCTGTGTGATTGAGGTTACATAGTATTGGTCATCGATATCGTGTAAAACCTGTCGCAGATCGACTCCGTTGTTATCTATTGCAGAATCCGGAGCAATCTCTTGAACGTGAATTGGCTGATCCGGCGTAAAATCTGCCTGCACGCTGTTGACCATCCAGAGCCCGGCTGTGGATTCAAGTCTGACGCCCAAAACTTCTCCCGGAATATTTTTAATATCCAACCCGACCACCTGATCCTTCGGCAAATACGGTCCCACAAACCAGAGGTAATCGGCATCCTCCCAGCTCGTTCCATTCCATAATTTGATAAGCAGCATTGCCTCTCTGATGACTGATTTTTTAAAAGCTTCACGAGCTTTTGCGGAACGGCTCATCAGATCATACCAATTATCCAGTTTATTGCCGTAGAGCTTCAAAAGCTGGCTCTCGATATAGGTTGACCAATGGGTGTTCTGCACATTGAAGCTCAATTTGACAAAACTGGCGTCATCAGGTCGAGCAAAATCTAATACCAGCCCATCGCGCACCTGGTCTTTAATTTCTGGATCTCGCCCATAAGGATTGCTTACCCAGCATTGGTCATCTTTTTCCTTGACCAGCCCAAGAACCTGATTCTCACCAAAATCAACTGCTTTGATGGGGGCTTGTGGATTTGAAAAAACATGCAATTCGCCAGAAAAAGTGGGCGTCACAGTGGTGCCTTTTGGGTGATCGACGACCAGCAGCTTGAGCTGATCCAGGTACTGTGTCTCTGGCAGTTCATTGGCGATCTTCAAACGATATTTACCCTGCGTTTCGCACAAATGATCCAGATTGTCCCAGTCAGTGCGCTGCGCCGCTTTAAAAATAGCGCCACCGAATGTTTCAGAATCGAAGATATAGTTTTCGCCATCAAAACTATAAACAAAAGGACAGGAGCCTTGTCCTTGTCCTTCCTTCGGGGCGGTAGATTCACGTTCTGGCTGCGACGTTACAGCAATGACCAGCACATCAACAACCGCACCTATAAGTAATCCATTCCATTTATCATTTTTCTTAGTTCGAATTTGTATCAGGTTAACTTTGGAAAGGCCGATCAGATTAGTTTCGGCTTCGCTCTCGACTATCATTGCAGATAGAGCTGGTATTTTCCCTGCCGACAATAATTTTTTGATAGTCTCTTTATCAACTTCAATGCCATCGCTGTCTATCAGTCGTTTAATGGTGTCGAGATTTATGCCACCTGAAGCTCCCTTTTTCATGGTCACCCACATGATATTTTCGCGGTCAAAGCCGGAGAATTGAGCTTTAACTTCTTCCAAACCAGCCGTGATCTTCAAAGTATCGCCCAATGCCGGCAAGATGACTTCCTCCGCTCTTTGTTCAGCCTGGAATTTGTTGTACAATTCAGCGTATTCTTCTGGTGGCAACTTTGAGAGCCCTTTGTATTTCCCACTTACCAGATTTCCATCTGTTAAAATAACATCGATGGAGGTTCCAGGCTTTACAGTAACAATTTGCCAGCCTGGAACATTAGTTCGATCTGGCTTGGAAGCATCGCTAATCGCGCCGATTCCAAAGCCGATAACACTGCAGCCAGTCAATTTAAGCATGACGATAATGGCGATAACCAGCGCCCCCAATCCGAATAATGATTTGCGTACCATAATTCATTCCTCCTTAATTTTTGTGAATGGAGCATAAAAAATGATTGATCAGTTTGATTAACTGTTAAACAAACTGAAATGGATTACTGAATCACAGGTTTGAAGTTAATTACCATCAAAGAGCTTTCAGCTATCGGTTCAATTCTGGATCACGGATGGATTGTTCTTGTTCGTTTCTGAAATCGAATTCAAAAGGGACGCTGGGAATATTGGTGTCAATCATGTTCAGGAATTATCGTCTTGATCGAAAACACGATCATCGGAGGTCGGTGCAGTTATATCGTCGGAATAATTTTCAGATTCAGTTTATCGGCTTATTTTTTTCAACTCATCTCAGCTTTGCTCCTTAAATTCCCTTTGGCCTATAATAATAAAATTTTATGGTAATGTCAAGAGAAAATTTCAAATGATACCACTAACCATTCACCTCTCACAACCGACAAATATTCATCCCTCCACTAATTTCGGGATAGCCCCAGCGTTTTTGTGGAATCAATCCTTCTGCGATCATTTTATCATATTTTTCTTTCACCGCAGCAGTCATATCCGTCATGATAATTCCAGGACGCAATTCAAAAACATTGATTCCTTCTGCTGAAAGCCGATCGGCATAAATTCGAGCCGCCTGACTGATCGCTGCTTTTGAAAGACAATATTCTGCTCTCGATGGTGAAGAATAATATGCTGAGATCGAAGAAATAAAAATAATGTACTGAGTTTTTGACGGGTCTTTTTGATGCTGCTGAATCATT
The DNA here is from genome assembly GCA_025453735.1 of bacterium. Lineage (GTDB taxonomy): Bacteria > Zhuqueibacterota > Zhuqueibacteria > Thermofontimicrobiales > Thermofontimicrobiaceae > JALOPY01. Next base: position 6,668 of record JALOPY010000152.1, read on the forward strand.
TGTTTGGCGATTTTTTGAGTGAGAAAAAAAGGTCCTCTGGTGTTAATCGTCATCAATCGGTCATAACTTTCGGGAGAGGTTTCCAGCACATCCAACCGCTGTTTCGGTGCCACGCCAGCGTTATTCACCAGCACATCGATTCTGCCAAATTTTTCCAGCGTCTTTTGGATGATCTTTTCATGATCCTGCAAATTGGAAATATCCGCTTGAACGGGGAGGAACTCCGCGCCCAATTCTTTCACTCGCTCTTTTACCTCAAACAATCCTTTTTCTTTATTTTCAGCTTGGAAGATAACATCAACACCCACAATATTGAAATCATTTTTTGCCAGTTCCAGCACAATGCCTCTGCCAATTCCCTGTCCTGCGCCTGTTACGATAGCAGTTTTTTTATTCATCTTGAATACTTCTCCCTTCCGAAAACTTTCTCCCAACGGATGATAAGACTCCAACGGATATTTTCGAATAAAAAATAACATCCGTTGGGTTGTTTCTATCCGTTGGAAAAAATTATTTAACAACATTATCCTTCAAATATTCATTCCACACATTCTCAAACCACGCCTCCTCCTGCGGAATCGGTCGCACACCGACCCATTGTTTTTGGACATCAAAATTTTCATCCAGCCAAATTTCTAATATTTTCTGATTCACAAAATCATCCGCCTGATTCAAACTGAATTTCCATTCATCGCCCAATTGATCGCACGGCTTTTTGCCTGAGGAATCCATGACCAGATACGATCCCCGACTCTTGCCGCCCTTTTCGAGATATTCGGCAATCGCTTCGAGATAAAGCGCATGGGTCAAACAGAGATCGATGTTTCGGAACGCTGCGGGAAGCTCTTTTGCTGATGTCACTCTCATTTCGTTTTTCATTTTTGAATACAATTGCCAGGCTTCCCGAATAGCTGGTTTCACTTTTTCAATGTTACGAATGTGAGCGCCACAGGCAGACATTCGTTCCTGAATTTCCGATCTGGTTTTCCAAATATAATTAGCATCTATCTTATTTTGAGCGATCATATTTTTTGCCAGGTTCAATTTTGCTTGAATCTGATTTTCGGCAGATTTTAAAAATTCATTTTCATTTTTCGGCTCGTCCTTATATCTCTTTGAAATGAACAATGCCGCCCGCAGACTTCCCACCTGTCCCGAATTCAGCGCCGATCCGCCTGGTCGATACACGCCATGACTGCCATTCACCTCGCCAACTGGAAACAGATGCTTGATGTTCGATTCCCACCAGAGATTGCCCTTCAAGCCGCCATTATTATGCTGGGCACAGACTGCGATTTCAAGATACTCTATAGTAATATCGATCCCATTATTTTTATAGAGATCGATAGCAGGCTGATTCATCTTTGCCAGTCGTTGGATCGGTGCGCCGAACAGCGCTCCCGATTTTTCAAGATAAGTGTAAGCTTCCTGGCTCAATTGTTCAAATTTAAAATCATCGAGAATGCCTGCCCCTGTGGGATTATTTTGAAAATCAAGAAACACCCGCCTGCCTTTGATCATGGTCTCCTGGTAAACGAGAATATCGATTAATGATGAACCATAATTATAGACTTTTCTCGGATCAAATGGCCATTGATAGCCCTTGAAAAATATCGCTGTCGCTAATTTACCCATATCAGGAAAATAGGAATTCAAAAATTCCTGTTCATCATTGCCATTTTGATCGGTCGAAATATATCTCGGGATCACCTGCTGGTACGTTCCCGAAAGATTCCAGCGGAACTTGATCGAAGCAATTCCATACTGGGATTCAGTCAAATTATTTCCAATGGCGCCGATTTCATACGCCATGCCGCTGGAACCAAGCTGGCTCTCTGGATAGACCGAAGTCTTGTAAATGCCTGCTGGACCGCCTGTTCCCAGCACGACATTGACTGCATTAAAAACTACCAATCCAAGATTTTCCGAATCAAGCTGATTTTTATCCAGGGCGATGGCGCCAATGACATGCTTTTCATTTCTCCTTTGTTCAGTCAATAATGCAATGATTTCATATCCATCAAAAATTTTGATGCCTTTAGTTTTCACATCCTTTGCCAGACTTTCAAACATCAAATGCGAAGTCAACGGACCCGCCGAAGTAGCTCGCTGCCTCGGGTCGTGATCGGTTTTATAGCCGACAAAAGCGCTATAGCGATCGTGCGGAAACGGCACGCCCAGACTAACGAGATGAAAAAATGCC
>JALOPY010000153.1 GCA_025453735.1 bacterium
TCTATAGAATATTTACTGATTTGTTTAAACACCTTTTAATAGCCAAACATCACATTTATTCAACTAATGACAGCCAAAGGCGAAATAAATAAGTCAAATTTTAAAGATGCTTTTAAAATCAAATTAATTGCTATAAAATCAATAAACAAAAACGTAAGGGAAAAGAAATATAATCGTGATTATTCTGATTTATTTTCGATTTTTTCAGTTGAAGTCAATTCTTCAATGTGCGTTACACACTCACTTAATAAAAAATAAACAACCAATCAATTCAAAAACTATACCAGTAAATGCTGCGTGTTGCTTTGGTATACTTCTTCTGAGATTCATTATTATCTTTATTGAAATCAATGTGTTTACTTTAATATTGAAGACTGTCGATAATGTGAATCAATTCGTTTTAAAGTTGGTCATATCAACAATAAAGATAAGCATCCCTGGTTAAATGCCCAGTTACACTTATCAAGGATTGAAATGTAACACTGTTTAGTCATTGCGAGGAGCGATGCTGAAAGTCCGCTGCTGGAGGGCGACGAAGCCGAAGGGGCGACTTCGCTTCGGTCGCAATGACATTTTTAAACCATGTTACATAATAAACCTTGACGAGTTAATTAAAAAAGATGAAGGAGGAAGATGAGTAATTGAGAACGTACCTGTTTGCCTGCAACCTGGGGAAGACCATAGTCTTTTGACTGTAGTATATGCGAGCCTGAGCCTGACTTCTCATCATCTTTATGTCATTTACTCAAAACCTCACTTATCATTCAATCAATCTTTTATAAAATCCATCGATATTCGAGCTAATGAATGTGGAGCAACATTGAATTTAATGTCGCAAAAATATACAATAGAAAAAATTAAAATGCAATAACTATTTTGAATATTGACTCTAAAAATTTAAATTAGGCAATATATATTGTAGTATAGCTGGATTCCGAGCTGCTATCAATCTGCAAATTCCGCTGAGGGAAAAAATTCTTTCGTCGTTCAAATTTTTACTTGATATTATGATTTTTTTTTGACATCTTATTTTATTTCAGAGACGCGTTAAGCAGAACCGGAACGAAAATTGGTCTGCTTTGAAAATGCAATCGTTGATAAAAATTATTCTTTCATTTTAGGTGGCTATTTCGATTCGCCGCTTTTTTAATAAAAATATCACAAATCAGCTATTAACAAAAAATTCAACAAAGCTAATGAACCAGACACCCCCTCTTCTTCAATTAAAAAATCTCAAAACGTATTTTTATACTGCTGATGGCGTTATAAAAGCTGTGGATGATGTGAGCTGGAGTGTAAACGATGGCGAAGTCATTGGCCTTGTGGGTGAATCTGGGTGTGGCAAAAGCGTCAGCGCACTTTCAATTTTGCGTCTAATTCCAACTCCCCCAGGAAAAATTGTTGGGGGTGAAATTGTATTCAGAAATAAAAACCTGCTCTCTTTATCACTGCAAGAAATGAGAAACATCAGAGGCAACGATATTTCAATGATCTTCCAGGAGCCCATGACATCGCTCAATCCCGTTTTCACCATTGGCTATCAAATCGCTGAAACGATCCAGTTGCATCAGCAATTGAAAAAAAGCATTGCGCTCGAAAAAACAATCGACATGTTGCAATTAGTCGGCATTCCATCTCCGAAAAAGCGAATTCATGAATACCCCCATGAGCTAAGCGGCGGGATGAAGCAACGTGCCATGATTGCAATGGCGCTATCGTGCAATCCAAAAATTTTAATTGCAGATGAACCCACAACAGCACTCGACGTCACCATTCAGGCCCAAATTCTTGATCTCATGCTGAAGATGCAAGCTGAGTTCAAAATGGCAATCGTTTTAATTACCCATGACCTGGGAGTTATCGCTGAAACCGCCCAAAATGTTATCGTCATGTATGCTGGAAAAGTGATGGAGCAGGCAACTGTGAAAGCGCTATTTAGCGATCCAAAGCACCCGTACACCCAGGGACTTTTAGCTTCCCTTCCCAAAATGAATCGCCTTCACAAAGAAAAATTAAATACCATCCCTGGGATCGTTCCCAGCCTTTATGATTTGCCAATCGGATGCAAATTTGCGCCTCGTTGCAGCTTTGTAATGGATGTGTGTTATCAAAATGAACCGGATTTAATTGAAGCAAAACCGGGACATTTTTCGAGGTGCTGGCTTGATTAAAAAAATACAGTGGCGAAATACTAAATTGCAGGTATTCAGCCTTCTCATTTTCCTCTTTTTTAGGAGTAAATAGATGACGAACAAAAATCATGTTGCAGGATGGATAATTTCCTTTGTTTTGCTTTCTGTTTTGTTGCCGTTCTACAATCTCCATTCTCAAGAAGCTGCAACCTTTTCACACCAAATGCACGAGCTTGAAAAATCTTTTGGTGGACGCCTGGGCATCATGGCAAAAAATCTGCGAACGGGCGAGGTTTTGGCTTATGCCGCTGAAAAAAAATTTCCCACCGCCAGCGTGATAAAGGTTCTAATTATGGTTGAATATTTTTATCAAGTGTCAGAGGGAAAAATTGCGCCCACACAAAAAATGACACTGGGAGATGCAAACAAATGGGGAGGTTCCGGATTGCTGCAATATTTCTCCGGGACGACAGAGCAACAATTGATCGATGCCGTGATGCTGATGATCACGATCAGCGATAATACCGCGACGAATCTGGTGATTGATGCGCTTGGCAAAACTCATGAAGAAAAGCTCGCGGCTGTCAATGAACGGATGCAAAGCCTGGGATTGAAAAATACGCAATTGCTGAATAAAGTGATGTCCTGGAAAACCAAAAAAGATACGCCGGAATCAATCCGCTACGGCATTGGCGTTTCAACGCCAGAAGACATGGTTATCCTGCTCGAAAAAATGTACAAACGCGAATTGGTTGATTCGGTCGCCAGCCGCGCAATGATCGACCTGATGAAAAAGCAGGAATATAATGACATGATCCCAAGATTCTTGCCTTTTGAAAACACGCCGGGAATAGAAGTCGCTCACAAAACCGGCAGTGTCACAGCCGTTCGAGTCGATGCCGGCTTGATCCTTGCTCCGCAAGCTGATCTGGCGCTTGCTATCTTCTGCGACCAGATTCAAGATCGACGAGGCGGCAGCTCCAATGCAGGAACCGTCGCGGCCGCCAAAGCCGCTCGCATCGCCTGGAATCATTTTGTAGGCGACTCCGGACTTGATCGACCTTTTATCACTGCGGTCGATTGGAACAGTTTTCCCAGTGGCGAATGGACTCGAATCTTTTTGAAAAATTCCCCCTTTCCGCATCTGTCCCGACAACATGGCTATCGCTACCAGGAGATATTTTTTCCAGCCGATTCGCATTATCTCGACAGCAGCGCTGTGATTGTCATCCCCAAAGGTTTTCATGAATCAAAAAACGGAGCAGATTTGATCATTCATTTTCACGGCTGGAACAATGACAATCTCAATGTCATGGAAGAGTTCAATATGGTGCAACAATTGATGGCATCCAATAAAAACGCCATTCTGGTCTTCGCGCAGGGTCCATATCGCGCTTCAGATTCTGGCGGCGGAAAAATGGAGGATGAAGGCGGAATGAAGCAATTTGTCGAAGAAATCCTCACTATTTTGGCATCAGAACGAAAAATCAATCACCCCGAAATTGGCAAAATTATCATCACCGCACATAGCGGCGGCTATCGACCAGCCATTCTCTCACTTGTCCGGGGCGGTTTGCAAGATCATATCAAGGAAATTTTTCTGTTCGATGCATTCTATGCTGAGACTGAGCAACTGATCCCATGGCTGAAACAAGATAAACACAACCGACTTCGCAGCATCTATACTCAACATTTGGCAGTCGAGCATGAGTCGTTTATAAATTTATTAAAGAATTTCAAACTCACCTATTCAGAAAAATTTAAATCTTCGGAGCGGATCGTCCTCTCCCCCACTGATCTCTGCCATAATTGTGTGATTGAAAATGTCTTTCAAATATGGATCGAGGGCAGTTGTTTGGACGACCGAGGTAAATGAAGATATTATCTCCAAATTGCCGATTTTAATCTTTAATGAGTACAGTTGAAAACGCCTAAACCTCAGAGGTTTTTAAAAACCTCTGAGGTTTTCCCAATAATTTCCTTGCATTTTTAGTCGGAAGGTTGTATAATATAACTTTTAAAAATTGAATTAGGAATTGAATTTTTTGGCTCGGTTTTTTTTATAAAATTGCCGACCGCCGATATCAGGGAGCTGCTTGTGGGATTTGAATTCTTTCTTCTCATGGTAATGATTTCTGTCTTTGCACTTGCTATTTTTGTTGGAAAATTTCCAATCGGTGTTTCACTGGCAATATCTTCAATTGTGGGGGCGCTGGCAGGCGGGTATGGAATTCCGCTTCGTCATCTTGTGGAAGGATTATTTGCGTATCTCGATCCCTTATTGATCATCGCAACAGCGATGATCTACATGGAGATCATAAAAGAGACTGGCGCTCTGGGAGAGATCAGCCGACTGATCATTGTTCATCTCCATAATTACCCGTTCTGGATGCTGACGTTGATAACGATCTTCATAATGTTTCCCGGAATGGTTACAGGGCTTTCGACCGCGGCAGTATTGACCACAGGTGTATTCGTTGCTCCAGCTTTGATTCATCTCGGCATTCCAAAACTAAAAACGGGAAGCATTATCGCCATGGCGGCGCTGTTCGGCATGGTGGCTCCACCGATCAACATTCCGGCAATGATCATTGGCGGCGGTGTGGATATGCCATTCATCGGGTTCGAGCTGCCCTTGCTGTTTGCGACCATCCCGTTGGCGATTTTTACGACGCTGATGCTCGGCTATCGATACATCAAAGTCGTGGATGTCAATGAGATCCTGCGTGATCTCCCGGAATCAAATTATAGCAAATATGGCTTGCGTCTTTTCATTCCGATTTTAGGACTCATTTTATTCATGCTTGCCAGTCGCATTATTCCGGGAAAATATACAACGCTGGGAATCCCTTTTATTTTTGTCATTGCCAGCATCCTGGCATTTCGATCCGGGAAACCGTTTAACTATTTCAAAGTGGCACAAAAAGCTATCAAATACGCCATGCCGGTGATGGGAATTCTGGCAGGAATTGGCATGTTTATCCAGATTATGACACTGATTGGTGTGCGTGGATTTCTGACGGTCCAAACCATGCAATTGCCATCATTCTGGCTTTACCTGGGAATTGTGATCAGTCTGCCGCTGTTCGGAGCAATTTCATGCTATGGCGCTTCGTATGTGCTGGGTGTCCCATTTCTACTGGCGCTTTTGGGCAACAATGAAATTATTGTTGCGTCCGGTTTGACATTAATCGCCAGCGTGGGCGACCTGATGCCAACAACTGCTTATGCCGGCATATTTCGTTCTCAAATCATAGGCGAATCCAATTATTTTAATATGTTAAAAACCTCGTTTCCTTATATTGTGATAACTGCAGTATACGGAATCGGTATGATCATATTTGCTAACTGGCTGGCGAAATTTTTGATCCTTTGAAAGGTATAAAAAAATGTTGAAATTTATTTATCTGATCATTGCGGCAATCGTGTTATTGCTTACAGTTATCGACTTGTTTCATGAAAAAAACTGGAAGAAGCAGCTAACCCATTTGATCGTAATCATTCCCTTGCTGCTCCGCGTGTTTTTGATTAAATAGGATAAATCATGGATCGCTATAAAATTATCTCGATAACCATACTGGCTTGCAGTATCATCATTTCGCTGCTGGCGGCTCCCCTATTTCTCAGGATGCGCCAGGCAGAGCCGATTTATCCCGGCGATGGATTGAATCAGGTTCGGGCGCTAAGCGATTATTTCTCAAAATTAAAGAATACTCGCGGCGATACCGAAGTTTATATTTTCGAAGGCGACAATCCGGGCGGCACAGCGTTCATCCTGGGCGGAACCCATCCGAACGAGCCAGCCGGCTTCATTGCAACGGTTTGCCTGATCGAAAATATAAAAGTGAATTCGGGACGAATCTTGATTATCCCGCGAGGAAATAACAGTGGCTTCACGATAAATGATCCTCAAGAAGCAAATCCCCAGCGATTTGTCATTCCGACTCCCCATGGTGAACGATGGTTCCACAACGGTTCTCGCGGCACCAGCCAGTTCGATCAGTGGCCCGATCCTGAAGTGTATTTGCATTATCCTTCAGGCCAAAAATTATCTGGGCTCGAAACTCGAAATTTGAATCGAGCCTACCCCGGTCGTCCCGATGGCTCATTCACTGAAAAAGTGGCTTATGCAATTATAAAATTAATGGAGCAGGAACAGGTTGACATCGGCATTGACCTGCATGAAGCATCGCTGGAATATCCAGTTATCAACGCGATTGTGGCGCATCC
>JALOPY010000154.1 GCA_025453735.1 bacterium
TCATCGGGCACAAAGCAGATTTCCTGGCTTTCCTTTTTATCTTTGGTTTTTAGATGCAAAGCAGCGGCAATTTTTCTGACTTCGGTTTTCGTTAAATTACCAAGAGGGAAAAGGGTTCGCTTGAGCTGATCCTGGGAAAGTCCCCAGAGCGCGTACGCCTGATCTTTTGAAGCATCAAGCCCTCGTTTTAAAAGAAAGCGTCCAATCGAAGCATCGAATTCCACCCTGGCATAATGCCCGGTGGCAAAGAAATCGCAATCCAGTTCGACAGCTTTTTTGAGAAGCACGTCCCACTTCATTTTTGAATTGCACAAAATACAGGGATTGGGCGTTCTCCCTTTCAAATATTCATTTTCAAAATTATCGATCACATGTTTTTCAAATTCCTGTCGCACATCAATGACGTAGTGGGGAATGCCCAGGCTGTGACAAACCGATCGGGCATCGTCCATCGTTTCAACGGAGCAGCACGCTCCTTCATGATAAACATTTCCACCCACGCGGCTGAAATCCCAGAGCTGCATGGTCAACCCGATGACATCGTATCCGCTATCTTTCAATAATGCTGCTGCCACGGAGCTATCGACGCCTCCGCTCATGGCAACCGCGACAGATTTATTATTTTTGTTTTTTTTCATTGTTTTATAAAAATGCTATTCGATGGCAGACATGCTTCTCAATCGAGTCACGATTTCCGGCAGAATCTCTAATGTGTAATCCACATCTGCTTCGGTATTATCTTTGCCCAGGGAAAAACGAATCGAAGATCGAGCCAATTCCGGCTTAACGCCCATCGCTAGAAGAACGTGCGACGGATCGATGCTGCCCGATGTGCAGGCCGAACCGCTCGACGCAGCGATCCCTTTTAAATCCAGGCTGAGCAGCAGCGCTTCGCCTTCGATGCCCTGGAAGGACAGGTTTAAATGTCCCGCCAGCCGTTTTTCAGGATGCCCGTTTAAAATGGCGCGTGGTACTTCCTTGTCGATTCGCTCGGCAAGCCTGTCCCGCAATTTTTTTATATGCTCATTCTCTTTTTTAAAATTCTGCTTCCGAAGCTCGACTGCCTTTGCCAGACCGATGATGCCTGGAATATTTTCAGTGCCGGCACGCCGGTTTCGCTCGTGCCCGCCGCCATGCATGAGCTGTGCCAGCTTCACTCCTTTACGAATGTACAAAATCCCAATTCCCTTAGGACCGTAAATTTTATGCCCGGAAACCGACATCAGATCAATCGGCAGCTTTGACAGGTTTAATGGCAGCTTGCCAAAGGTCTGAACAGCATCGGTGTGAAATAGGATCCCTTTGCTTTGCGCGATCTCCCCGATTTTTTCAATCGGGTTAATGGTGCCGACTTCGTTGTTGGCGTGCATAATCGAGATTAGAATCGTATTACTTTTTATTGCTTTTTCAACAGCCTCAGGATGCACCACGCCATACTTATCTGGATTTAGAAGCGTGATCTCAAATCCTTCTTGTTCCAGAGCCTCACAGGTGTGAAGCACAGCATGATGTTCGACTTTCGAGGTGATGATATGGTTGCCTTTATTTTTTAGCTCATACGCCGCGCCTTTTATCGCCAGGTTATCCGATTCCGTGCCTCCGCTGGTAAAGTAAATATCCGCTGCTCTGGCTTTAACAAATTCTGCAACAGCTTCTCGTGCTTCTTCCAGCGCCACCTTTGTTTCCCTGCCAAAAGAATGAATGCTGGAAGGATTGCCGAATTTTTCATGAAAAAATGGCAACATGGCTTCGACAACCTGTGGATCAACTGATGTGGTCGCGCTATGATCAAAGTAAATTTTTTTCATTTTTTCTCCGAATATGTTATCACGATCGTATAGATTTTTTGGTGAAACACCTAATTTTTCGACTCGTCCTATCGAATCATTAATTTTGCTTTTTGATTGCCGTCCAATTTCGTGAGGTCGGTCAATGAAATGTCATCCAAAACCTCGGCAAATTTTTTCTCTATTTCTGACCAGAGAATGTTGGAGATGCATCTTTCATGTCGAAGACAGTGATCGCTGTCATGGCTTCTGATGCACCCCGACAGGTGAAGGGGTCCTTCCAGAACCCGAAGAATATCACCGACGCTGAAATTGGCAGGATCATCCGCCAGCGCATAGCCGCCCGTTGGACCACGCACGCTTTCGATGATGCCGCTTTTTTTCAAGCGATGCAGAAGCTGCTCCAGATATTTCAGCGGAATATTCTGTCGCTCAGAAATCTGCCGGATGGTAAGCGGTCCCTGACCATAGTGTCGGGTCAATTCGTACACTGCTCGCAATCCGTAATTTCCCCGGGTCGATAGCTTCACTATCCTTTACTCCATAGTTCAAATTCGGGTGTAAATATAATATACCTGACTGAAATAGTCAAGTATAAAATTGAATTGGCTATTGATAGTTAGAAAAAAAATAATTATCTTCGTTTGTTAAAACATTGCGTTGCATTTTTTTTAGTAATTGCGCACAAGGAGAAACGGAGGAAGCAGAGTTTAAGCGGAGTTTTAGAACCGCTAAATTATCCCTTAGAAAATCTCTGTGATTCCCTGTACTCGCAGGGTTTTCGTTAACTCCGATACTCCTTGTAAGGTTTTTTCTGGTTTTTTTTACATTAACTTTGAAATTCCGATTTAATAAATTAAATTTGAGATGATGAGAAATATGCTGGCACTTTACCGTTTTAATGAGGAGCTATAGTAGATGATTGAAATCGAAATCCCAGGCTTTGGCAATTTATCTTTGCAGCACCTCGTACTCGACTACAATGGAACGCTTGCTTGTGACGGAAAACTGCTGGAAGGCGTGAGGGAGCGTTTATCAGTCCTCAGCGAAAATATCGATGTTCATGTTATCACTGCTGATACTTTTGGTTTGGTGAGAACAGAAATGAATGGGACGCCATGCCACATCGAAATTTTAGGAAGATCGAATGAAGCTGCCCAGAAAGAAAATTTCATTCGAACGTTAGGAGCAGAGAGTGTGGTCGCCATTGGCAATGGAAACAATGATCAACTAATGTTAAAAAAAGCCCGGTTGAGCATCGCCATCATGGGACATGAAGGTTGCGCTGTTGCTGCGCTGCAAGCTGCCGATATTGTCGTTACCGATATTAACGCCGGGCTTGATTTATTGATTGCCCCGCTCCGCTGCAAAGCGACATTGCGCTTTTAAGGACGTGAGATAAAGCAGCATGCTCAATTTGTTTTAAAATCGTCGTCACTTGAAATTATTATAAATTCACTATCGGTCGATTGATTTCATCTCACGTCCTTAATTTACTCCACATCCTGAATGACGATTTTTTCAATATCAGCAGGCACTTTGAACGGAGTCATTGGGAGCACCGCGATTCGGATTCCATCATAGTGCTTGTATTTGAGGTTCAGCGTCTTTGTTTTTTTATCATATTTGGATGAAGCAATATCCTCTTTGAATAAAGAAATCGCGATCTCCAATTTTTTCTTGCGCTGCTCTTTGATCCTGCCTTCGAGATGAATTTTATGGTTTCCCTGGTAATCGACTTCAATTTTTTTGCCGGTTTCAGCAAAGTCTGTCAAATAAATTTTTTCCATTTTTGTCTCTCCGTGTTTCGTGATGGAAAGGGCGCCAGGCTCAACAGCCAGGTGTTTATGGATTATGCTTTTCATTTCTTCGAATTCGTTCGGATCGAAAAGCCGGGTTAAAAATAGAATATTGAGATTTCGATCCAGCACGATATTTCTCGTTACGCCGCCGCGAGCGAAACGGTCAAAAATTTTCCCGTCCCGATCAAATGCGACAGGATAACTGATATTCATTTCCTGAACGAATTGCCTCACTGTATCGGCTTGTTCCTTGTAATCGACGCCTAAAACTACTAATCCTTTTTCTTTTAACGGCTGCCAAACTTCCTGTTCAATGTGCGGAATTTCCTTGCGGCAGACGACGCACCACGAGGCAAAAAAGTTCAGAACGAGCACCGGCGCCTTAAATTCCGACAGCTTTTTTGTTGTTCCATCCAGCAGGGTGACAACAAAATCTTCAATCGTATCTCCGACCTTAACGATGTATCCTCGTTTGTCAGGTTGAATTTGCTGGCTATTGCAATTTACGCTTGAAAATAGCACCAGGATTATCAATAAAAAAGAGTATCGCCTGATCATTTTATCCTCCGAAGCATTTTTTTAATTTGTAACTACTCACGTTCAAGGTTGAAGATGAAAAAAATAAACTTTTTTGAATACATGAGGCACAACCTGTTTGCAACCGTGAACCCGGCACCATGAACCTGGCAACCTGAGTAGTCACCTTTATTTTAATGATTTATAAAACGAAAAGCAAGAATTTTTTTACAGCGGTTTAAAGAATATTCTTGACTAAATCAAAATTTATTGTATCTTGATAAATCCAAACTGTGTAAAGTTAAAATATCAGATCACCCAAACAAGAGGTTTCATTTATGCAGGCTGTCATCTTAGTCGCAGGAAAGAGCACGCGTACCTATCCGTTGACATTGACGCGTCCCAAACCGCTGTTGCCGATTGCGGGGCATACTATCATCGAGTATTTGCTCGAACAACTGATCGGAATCGTTGAAGAAGTCGTTCTGGTCGTTGGGTATCGAAGAGAAATGATCGAGCAGCACCTGGGTACGAAATGGAAGAATTTGAAAATCAGCTATAGTGAACAGAGGGAGCAAATGGGTACGGGACATGCCGTGTTGCAGGCGGAGCCGTTCATCAACGACCGATTTATTGCCATGAATGGTGATGATATTTACGATCGCCAGGATATTGCGCAACTCCTCAACTTCAAATATGCTGCGCTGGTTCGTTACGAGGAAGATCCATCACAGTTTGGCGTGTTTCATGTCGATCAAAATAATCGAGTGCTCAATCTCATCGAAAAGCCAAAACAGTTTGTCGGCAACCTGACGAACATCGGCTGCTACTTATTTGATCGGTCGATTTTTGAAATTATTAGAAACACTCCATTGAGCGAGCGCGGTGAGATTGAGATCACCAGTTCCCTGTTGACCCTGGCAAACCAAACGGATGTATTTACGCAACCGATTCAGGGCTTCTGGCTGTCCAATGGGTTTCCCTGGGAATTGCTGGCTTCACAGGAATTTTTTATGAAGCGAATGACAGATGCAGCAATTCAGGGGCATGTCGAACAGAACGTTCATCTCCACGGGATCGTATCCATTGGCGAAAATACCATTGTCAAATCCGGAGCTTATATCGAAGGGCCTGTGGTGATTGGCAAAAATTGTACGATCGGACCAAATTGTTACATTCGTGGCTGCACGTCCATCGGCGATAATTGCACCATTGGTCACAGCGTCGAAATCAAGAATTCTATTATCATGGCAGATACTAAAATTTGCCACTTGAGTTATGTTGGCGATTCGGTTGTTGGCCAGGGCGTGAATCTGGGAGCGGGATGCATCACTGCTAATGTGCGGCATGATGGCAAGAACGTTCTTTCCCTGGTCAAAGGCAAACTGTTCGATACGAAAATGAAGAAGCTTGGCGCGATTATCGCCGACGGTGTTAAAACAGGAGCGAATACGACTTTTTATCCGGGCAGAAAAATCTGGCCCGGAAGACAAACGCAAATCGGACAAATCGTTAAACATGATATAATGGAGGAATAGAGGGCGACATGAAAATTTATTCTGAAACGGGTTATTTAATTATCATGGATCCGGCATACCTGAAGGCTGCTGACAGGGATGCAATCCAGAAAATTGATTTTCTGAAACGACCAAAAGACGCTGCCATGCTTTTTGAACAGCATTTGTTTCCCGATGCTTTTGGCGGGCTGATTGGTTTAGTGAAATTGAGCGATGGGAAAGGAGTATATGAAATTGATCTATCGCAGGTGGATTTTTGGGATGTCGATTCAAAATCAAAAAAAATCATATTTGGCGTTGACCTGGGCAGTTTTATTCTGTTTGATGTCAAACATATTCAGTCTCTGGTTCAGCATTTCGATCCAATTCAATTTGACAAGAGCACGAATCAGGAAGAATACTTCGCCAGACTGTTTCAGGAAATCTCTGACCGCGATCATATTATGATCTGGAGCCGATCCCCTTTGCCATTTGCCGAAGGTTGGCATGAAATCAATATCACCGCTTTTCAAAAAATAGATTGATTTTTTGGTAGAAATTGTTAAATTTAGTTAGCTATTCCAAACGAGGGAGGAATTTTTGTGAAGAATGTAAAAGTTGGAATCCTGGGAGTTGGACACCTGGGCAGGCTGCATGTGCAAAACTATAAGTCGATTGCCAATGCGGAAATTGTGGGCATCTACGATATTAATTATGAAAGATGTCAGGAAGTCGCCAGGTTTCAACTATCCATCACTTTGAAATTACCAAAGCGTGCCTGAATAAGGGAATTCATTGTCTCGTTGAAAAGCCGATCACCAGCACGCTTGCTGAGGCAGATGCGCTGATCGGGCTATCGAAGCAACAAGGGCTGATGCTCCAGGTCGGACATATCGAACGGTTTAATCCGGCGATTGTTGCCCTGTCTGATTTCGAGCTAAAGCCGATGTTCATCGAAAGCCATCGTCTGGCGTCGTTTAATCCGAGAGGAACAGATGTGGCAGTCGTGCTGGATTTAATGATTCATGACATTGATATCATTCTCCACCTGGTAAAAAATCCGGTTCAAAAAATTGATGCGAGTGGCGTTACGGTGATCACTGACGAGGTCGATATCGCCAATGCCCGGATCGGTTTTGAAAATGGCTGTGTGGCGAATATTACCGCCAGCCGCATTTCTCAGAAAAAAATGCGAAAAATGCGTTTGTTTCAGAGAAATGCCTACATCGGCGTTGACTTCCTTCAGAAATTTTCTGAAATTTACCAACTTGTCGATGCAGCGGAGACAACGATAAAGACGAATCAATTTCCTATTGA